>NZ_QHHV01000028.1:0-279299 GCF_003947245.1 Actinoplanes sp. ATCC 53533
GGTCGACGTGAGCGGGCGCGGCGCGGCGGCCGGCCCGGCCCCGACGGCCGCGCGCCCGGCGGCCACGGCCGGCGAGGCACCGACCGGCGGCCCGGCGAGCACGGGTACGGCCAGCACGGCGGCGGCAAGCTTCAATGTTCCAGGAATTCGCACGTAAATAGGATAAACAACCCGAATCAGGACAGCTATCGCCAGGTGCGATACGTTGCCGTCATGCTCACCACGCGCCTCGATCTCGCCCGGATCCGCGCGGCCCGCCGGGATGTCGACCCGGTCTTTCTGGACACTCCGCTGTACGAGTGCGACGCGCTGGGGCGCCGGCTCGGCTGCACCGTGAGTATCAAGCTCGAAACGGCGAACCCGGTGCGCAGCTTCAAGGGCCGCGGCACCGAACTCGTCGCCACCCTGCTGACCGGCCAGGGCCGCACGGCCGCGGTGTGCGCCAGCGCCGGCAACCTCGGCCAGGCGCTCGGCTGGTCGGGTCACCGCCGTGGCCTCGACGTGACGGTCGTGGCGACGCGCGGGGCGCCCGCCGTCAAGCTCGAGCGGATCCGCGCGCTGGGCGCGGAGCTGGAACTGGTCGACGGCGACTTCGAGATGGCCCGCGAACGCGCCGTGAGCATCGCGCGACAGCGCGACGTCCGGCTGGTCGAGGACAGCCTCGACATCGAGACCTGCGAGGGCGCGGCGACCATCGGCCTGGAACTGGCGGACGCGGGGTCCTCTTTCGACACTGTTCTGGTCGCCCTCGGCGGCGGCGCGATGGCCACCGGCGTCGGCTACGTCCTGAAGACCCTGTCGCCGGCCGTGGAGGTGATCTGCGTGCAGCCGCTCGGCGCACCCGCGATGACCCGCTCCTGGCACGAGCGCCGGGTCGTCACCACCGCATCGACCGACACCATCGCCGACGGCGTCGCCGGCCGGTACCCCATCCCCGCGGTCCTGGACGACCTCCTCCAGGTGGCCGACGACGCGGTCCTGGTCGGCGAAGCGTCGATCGTGGCGGGCATGCGGATGCTCCTGGAGCACGCGGGCCTGGTCGTCGAGCCCTCGGCGGCCCTCGGCGTGGCCGCCGTCCTGGAGGACCCCGACCGCTTCGCCGGCCGCCACCTGGTCACCATCATCTGCGGCAGCAACGTCGACCTGGCCGCCTACCACCGCTGGGTTCGCACCTGAGCCGGCACCCGGCTTTTGTCGCAGGGCAGGTCGCCCCTCGCTCATGGCTCATCTTCACGTCCCGATTCCCCCGTACACGCTCCGCGTAACCGGGCGAGGGCGACCTGTCCCTGCGACGAGATCAATGGTGGTCGTCGGATCTTGTACGAAGCATGGGAGACTGGTCGGGTACCTTGTAGATATCTTGAATCTCCTGGTGGGGACCGTGAGCGAAGGGTGTGCTGAGGTCAGTTGGCGGCGGAGTTCGGCGTGCTCGGCGCGGTGGAAGCCCGGATCGACGGCCTGCCGGTCGTCCTCGGGCATGCCCGGCAGCGCTGCGTGCTGGGTGTGCTGCTCGCCGAGGCCGGCCGTCCCGTCACGGTTGACCAGCTGATCGACCGGGTGTGGGGTGAGGACGCTCCGCAACGGGCCGCCGGCGCGCTCTACAGCTACCTGTCCCGGCTCCGGCGTGCCGTCGCCGGCGCCGCCGAGGTGGAGATCGAGCGGCAGCCGGGCGGATACGTCCTGACCGTCGACCCGCAGACGGTGGATCTCCACCGCTTCCGCCGGCTGATCACGCTGGCGCGATCGGCGGAGTCGGACCAGTCGGCCACGGAGCTGATCGAGCAGGCGCTCGGCCTGTGGCGCGGCGAACCGTTCGCCGGCCTGGACTCGCCGTGGCTGGCCTCGATGCGGCGACTACTCTCCGGCGAACGGTTCGCCGCCGAGTTGGACCGCAACGACGTGCTGCTCCGGTTGGGCCGGCACGGCGAGTTGTTGCCCGCCCTGTCCGCCGCCGTCGCCGAGCATCCGCTGGACGAGCGGCTGGCCGAGCAATCGATGCTCGCCCTCTACCGGTGCGGCCGCCAGACGGACGCCGACGAGCAATACCGGCGGATCCGCCGCTGCCTCGCCGATGAGCTCGGCAGTGACCCCGGCGCCGCACTTCGCCGGCTGCACGAGCGGATCCTCGCCGCCGACCCCACCCTGGCCGCCCCGGCGGGTGACACCCGCGCCCCGGTCGTTCAGCTCGCCGCCCCGGCGACGGTGCCGGCTCAACTGCCGGCTGACGTGCGCGCGTTCACCGGGCGCACCGGGGAGCTGGCCGCGCTGGACCGCTTGCTGGCGCCGCCCGAGGGCGACGAGCCGCCGCTGACCGTCGCGCTGCTCTCCGGCACGGCCGGGGTGGGAAAATCCGCGCTGGCCGTCCGGTGGGCGCACCGCGTCCGCGAGGCGTTTCCCGACGGACAGCTGTACGTGAACCTGCGCGGCTACGACGCCGAACAGCCCGTGGCCGTCGCCGACGCGCTGGCCGGGTTCCTGACCGCGCTCGGCATCCGGGGGGCGGAGATTCCGTCCGGGGTCGACGAGCGCGCCGGCCGGTACCGGTCCGAGCTGACCGGCCGGCGGATGCTCGTGCTGCTCGACAACGCGTCCTCGGTGGAGCAGATCCGGCCGTTGCTGCCCGGCAGCGGATCGAGCCTGGTGCTGATCACCAGCCGGGACTCGTTGCCCGGCATGGTGGCGGTGCACGGCGCCGAGCGGGTCAACCTGGACCTGCTTCCCCTGGCTGACGCGGTGGCGCTGCTGCGCCGGCTGATCGGCGCCCGGGTGGACCGCGAGCCGTCCGTCGCCGTTGACCTGGCCGCGGCCTGCGCCCGGCTGCCGCTGGCGCTGCGGATCGCCGCCGAGCTGGCCGCGGCGCGCACCGACGTCCCGCTGGCCGAGCTGGTCGCCGAGCTGGGCGACCATCAGCTGCGACTGGACCTGCTCGACGCGGGCGGCGATCCGCGCGCCGCGGTCCGCGCGGTCTTCTCGTGGTCATACCAAAATCTGCCCGCCGACGCGGCCCGGACGTTCCGGCTGCTCGGCCTGCATCCGGGCGACAGCGTGCAGGTCGCGGCCGTGGCGGCGCTGACCGGCGCCGACGCCGGTGAGGCCCGCCGGTCGCTCGGCGTGCTGGTCCGGGCCAGCCTGATCCACGCCGGCCGCGGCGGCCGGTACGGCATGCACGACCTGCTGCGGGCGTAC
Organism: Actinoplanes sp. ATCC 53533; assembly: GCF_003947245.1. Classification (NCBI taxonomy): domain Bacteria; kingdom Bacillati; phylum Actinomycetota; class Actinomycetes; order Micromonosporales; family Micromonosporaceae; genus Actinoplanes; species Actinoplanes sp. ATCC 53533. Next base: position 3,187 of record NZ_QHHV01000028.1, read on the forward strand.
GCCGCGGAGCTCGCGACCGGGCACGACTCCGCGCCGGACCGGAAAGCGGCGCTGACCCGCCTGTTCGATCACTACCTGGCCGGTTCCGTCGCGGCGATGAACGCGCTCTACCCGGAGGACGCCACGGCCGCCGGCGACGCGGACGCGGCCCGGAACTGGCTCGAAGCCGAACGGCCCAACCTGGCCGCGACCTGCACCTACGGCGCCGCCCACGGCTGGTATCGGCACGCCATCTCGCTCGCGGCGACACTGTTCCGCTATCTCGACGCCGGCGGACCGGTCGCCGAGGCGGTCACCGTCACCGCGTCAGCCGTGTCGGCGGCCCGGGCCGTCGGCGACCGGGCCGCGCAGGCCCGGGCGCTGTCCGATCTGGGCCGGTTGCACCGGCGGCAGGGCCGCCTCGACGACGCGGCCGAGACCTACCGGCAGGCCCTGATTCTCTATGCTGACCTCGGCGAACGCGCCGCCGAGGCGGTGGCGCTGCGCAACCTGGGCAGCGTCCACTGGCGGCTGGGTGACTACCGGCAGGCCGCCGACCACTACCGGCGGGCCTGGGCGCACTACCAGCGGCTGGGCGACGAGGCCGGGCAGGCCGACGCCCTGGTCCGGCTCGGCCTGGTCGACGCCCGGCTCGGCGACCAGCCGCAGGCGACCGAGCGTCTCCGGTCGGCCCTGGAGCTCGTCGCGCGGCTCGGCGACCGGTTCAGCGAGGCGTACGTGATCTCCCTGCTCGCGCGCCTGTCCCACCTGCCGGCCGAGCTCGACCGGGCCGCCGTCCACCTCGACCAGAGCCTGGCCGCGGTCCGGCTGGCCGAAGACCGCACCGCCGAGGCGTACGTGCTGACCGATCTCGCCGCGGTGTACGCCCGCCGCGGCCGGCTCACGGCGGCGGCCGGTCACCTGCGCGACGCCCTGGTGCTGCACCGGCGGATCGGGGACCGCGCCAGCGAGGCCGAGGCGCTCAACGACCTCGGCCAGGTCCTGCGGGCCGCGGGAGACGCGGCGGAGGCCCGGCTCCAGCACGGCCAGGCGCTGGTCCTGGCCCGCGAGATCGGCGACCGGTACGAGCAGGCGCGCGCTCACGACGGCCTCGCCGCCGCGTTCGGGATCGCCGACGGCCGCGACGACGACCGGCCGCACCGGGATCTCGCCCGGCGCATCTTCGCCGACCTCGCGGTGCCCGCCGCTCCGGGCCTGGAGCTTCCCACGGCCGTCGCCGGCGGGTAATCAGGCCCGGCGCACGCCCTCCACCCACAGGACAGTGACCGGGAGCCCGCGGGCGCGGGCGTAGGTGACGATGTCCGCGGTCCCGCCCAGGCCACGGGCCGGCCGGCCGTCCCAGACGGCGAAGAGGTGATCGCAGCGATCCACCAGGGCCTGACCGGCGGCGAGGAACGCCTGATCACTGGGCTCCGGGTAGGGCATCGTGAGCACGCTCGCCGCCGCACGCCTGAGCTCGGAGAACCGCGCACGGCTCTCGTCGGCCATCAGCGAGCCGGCGTAGCCCTCGCACGGCAGCACCACCTCCAGGGTGCCGCCGGCCGCCAGCACCTGGGTGGCGAACAGCTGGTCGGCGCCGTCGGCGAGGTTCGACACCCCGCACAGCTGGGCATCGGCCGGCAGCACCCGGCGCCAGTGCCGCACCGCGCACTCGACGATGCTCGGCGGGAGGACTCGATGACCGGTGACACCGAATCGCACATCGACCTCCGCACATGGGCCCGTCAAGCTGGGGAAGCCATGACGATACGGTCTCGGCCTTTCCTCGTGGGGGCGGTGGCGTGCACAATCTGTCGCGCAGCGCGTGCCGACCACCGGGGGATCTCCATGACGTTCAATGGGTTCATTTCGTACAGCCATGCTGCGGACGGGAAGCTCGCCCCCGCCGTGCAGCGTGGTCTGCACCGCCTGGCCAAGCCCTGGCATCGACGGCGCGCGTTGTGGATCTTCCGAGATCAGACCGGGCTGGCGGTGACCCCGGCGCTCTGGTCCTCCATCCAGACCGCGATGAACGGTTCGGACTACTTCGTGCTGCTCGCCTCGCCCGAGGCCGCGCGATCGCAGTGGGTGAACCGGGAGATCGAGCACTGGATCGCCACCAAGTCGGCGGACCGGATCCTGCCCGTGGTGACCGACGGTGAGTGGGCGTGGGACTCCGACGATCGCGACTTCACCGCGGACTCGACGGCGGTGCCCGCGGCGCTGCGGGGGGTGTTCGCCGAGGAGCCGTTGTTCCTGGATCTGCGGTGGGCGCGGAATAGTGAGCAGCTCAGCCTGCAGCATTCCCGGTTCCGGGACGCGATCGCCCAGCTGGCGGCCCCGATGCACGGGGTGAGCAAGGACGAGCTGGAGGGCGAGGACGTCCGGCAGCATCGCCGGGCGCGGCGGCTGCGGTCGGGCGCCGTGGCGACGCTGGTGGTGCTGACGTTGCTGGCGTCGCTGACCAGCGTGTCGGCGGTGCGTAACGCGGAGCGGGCTGAGGACGCGGCGACAGAGGCGCTGCGTCAGCAGCAGGTGGCGGATGTGCAGCGCACGAGTGCCGAGCAGTCGGCGCAGGAGGCGCTCCAGCAGCAGGAGCTGGCGCGGCAACAGCAGGCCCGGGCGACGGACGCGGCGGCCGAGGCGGAGCGGTCGGAACGGTTGGCCGACCAGGCGGAGGCAGCCGCGCAGCGGCAGCAGCGGCTCGCCGATGAAGCGGCGAAGGAGGCGCGGCGCCAGCAGCGGCTCGCCGATCGGGCGGCGAAGCGGACGCGAGAACAGCAGCGGCTGGCCGAGGAGGCATCCGAGCGGGCGCAACTGATGCAGGAGGAGGCAAGGCGGCTGGCGAAAATCGCGGAGAAGCAGCGGCGGCTGGCCCGGGAGGCGGCCGCTGAAGCCGCGAGGCAGCAGGCCAAGGCGGACCAGCAGCTGCGGATCGCGGTCAGCCGGCGGCTGCTCAACCAGGCCAAGGCGGCAGTCGGCATGGACCCGAAGACGGCTCTGATGCTGGGGGCGGCCGCCCAGACGCTCCAGCCCGACCCCGAGAACCGCGGCGAACTCTCCGGCGTGATCACGTCCACCGGCTACGCCGGCACGATCCCGGATGTGACCTGGGCCGAGTTCGGGCCGGACGGTCGCCTGGTCGCCCGCGGCAAAGACGGCAGCCTGTCGGTGTGGGACGTGACCGACCGGACACATCCGGTCCGGACCGCCACGCTGCTCGATCCGGGTACGGTCGACGGTCCGCTGGCGTTCAGCCCGGACCGGCGGACGCTGGCCCTGGGCCGCTCGGAGGGCGGGGCAGTCCTGTGGGACCTGGCCCACCGGCCCCGTCCGGTCCAGCTCGGCACGCTGCCGGACGACGACCTGGGGGTCTACGCGATCGCGTTCAGCGGGGACGGGATCACCGTCGCCACGGGCCACTACGGGGCCACCACGATGGTGTGGGACGTGGCCGACCGGGCCCGGCCCGTACGACTCGGCAAGCTGGGGCAACCGGGTCGCTTTCCGCTTCCGGTGCGAGGTCTCGCGTTCAGCCCGGACGGCCGCGAGCTGGTCGCGGACCGGCCCATGAACAGGACCACGGTCTACGACCTGACCGATCGTACCGATCCGCACGACGGCCGCTACCTGAACAGCGGGGGGACGATGGCCTTCAAGCCGGACGGAACGATGATGGCCAGCGGTGCCAGCAATGGCGGCGGGGTGGGCTTCTACGACATGAGGCCCGTGACCGAAGTCCCCGAGGTGCCGACCATGCCGCCTTGGGATCCCGAGTCGGGGCATCCGTCGCCGCCGCCCATGCCGCCCATGCCGGATGAGAGGGCGGAGCCGTACGACGGGGTGAGCGGTCTTGCCGTTTCCGTCGACGCGCTGGCATTCAGCCCGGACGGGCGCCTGCTGGCCGGTGGTGACCGGACCGGAGGGGTGATGGTGTGGAAGGGCGGGCAGCCGGTCAACATCATGCGGGCCCGCGGCCCGATCACGTCGGTGACCTTCGCCCCGGACGCCGAAACGCTGGTCACTACCGACGGCACGGCGACGGCGACCCTGTGGGACGTGTCGCCCCGTGGCACTCCGGAGCATCTCGCCGCGCTCCCCGTCCCGGGTGATGCGCCCGAGGCGACGGCTTTCGGTCCGGACGGGCGTTCACTGATCATCGTCGGCGACGGCGGAGCCGCGAAGTCCTGGAACGTGACCGACCCCGCCCACCCCGGCCGCGGTGCCGACCTGGCCGTCCACGGCGGGGCCATCCGAGCGGCGGAGTTCAGCCCGGACAACCGCACGGTGGCGGCCGTCGGGGCCCGGGACGGGCGGCTGACACTGACGGACGTGACCCGCCCGACCCGGCCGGTGACGCTCGCCGTCGTGGCCCTGCCGACGCCGAACACGAGCGCGATGGCGTTCAGTTCGGACGGACGTACCCTCGCCGTCGTCGCCACCGACAGATTGCTGCTGTGGAATGTGGCCGACCGGACCCGCCCCGCCCTGCTGTCCACCCTGAGCGGCGGCATCGGCCCCGCGACGAGGGTGGCCTTCAGCCCGAACGGGCGCACCCTGGCCACCAGCGACAACCGGACACTGACGCTCTGGAATGTGGCCAACCGCTCCGCCCCCGGCCGGCTCGCCACGCTGACCGGCCACAGCGACTCCGTACAGGCGCTGGCCTTCAGCCCGAACGGGCGCACCCTGGCAAGCGGCAGCTCCGACACCACCACGATGATGTGGGATGTCGCCGACCCGGCTCGTCCGGGGCGGCTCGCCATTCTGACCGGCCGCAGCGTCCCGGTGACATCGGTGACGTTCAGCCCGGACGGGCGCACCCTGGCAACCGTGAACGCGGATCACCCGGTGACCCTGTGGGACACCGCCAACCCGGCCGAACCGATCCGGCTCGCCTCGATCCACGCCGGCCTCGAAGACAGGAGGCACTCGGTGGCGTTCAGCCGCGACGGACGCACCCTGGCAGTCATAAGTCAGCCCCTGCCACCCACAAGTTCGGGCTACGACCACCGCGCGATCGTCACGCTGTGGAACCACACGAAGCTCAACAAACTCCGCGCCGACCCGGCCAGGTACGCCTGCACCATCACCGGTCGCGGCCTCACTGCCATCGAGTGGGCCCGGTACATTCCCGAGCTCAAGTACCGGCGCACCTGCACCGGCTGATCCCTGGACGGCGATACTCGACATAGGTAGAGTATCGCCGTGCCCCGACGTCCTGACACTCATCCCCGTACCCGTGCCGTCTTTGAACTGCTCGCCGGCGATCCCGGGCATTGGTGGTACGGCTACGACATCGCCCGCCGCACCGGGCTCAGCTCCGGCACGCTCTATCCGCTGCTGGCCCGGCTCGCCGATCGCTCCTATCTGGAGACCCGCTGGGAGTCCGATCCGCCACCGGGACGGCCGCCCCGGCATCTCTACCGGCTGACCGCGGACGGCGCGCGACGCGCCGCCGAGGTGGCCCGGATGACGCCTTCGCCGAGCCCGGCCCGGGTTCGGCCGATCCTGGGGAGTGCCCGATGAGACGCTGGTTGACCGCGCGGACAGGCCAGCTCATCGCCCGGCGGGTGGCGCGACTCCCGGCGGGCCGGCGGGAGTGGGGCGAGGCGGTCGCGGCGGAGCTGGCCGCGGTGCCGGAGGGGGAGCGCCGGTTGCGCTGGGCGCTGGGCAGCCTGTGGTTCGTGGTTTCGCACGGCGGTCCGGCGGCGGCTCCCGTTCCGGAGCCGACGGTACGGTCGTGGATGCGGCCGATCTGCGCGGTGCTCGGCATCGTGACCGTCGCCCCGTGGCTGGCCGTGTCGATCCAGGGCCTGGCCGAGCGGGATGCACCGGACGCCACCGTCCGCTCGACGGTGGTCATGCTGGCGGCGCAGCTCATTCTCGTGGTGGCGTTCCTCGCGAACTGGCGCCGGGCCGGCGGCTGGGTGGCCCGGTCCGCGTTGCTGGCCGCCATCGCCGGCTATGCGGCCGCGACCGCGTTCTCCTCGCTGGACAACGTCGGTGAGCCGGTGCTCGCCGTGGTCGCCTCGATGATCTTCGCCGGCCCGCCGCTGCTGGCCGCGCTGCCCCTGCTCCCCCGGGCACGCTGACCGACCCCGCTGCTCGGGCCGCCGCGCGGCGGCCCGAGCAGCGGGTCGGCTAAACCGCGCAGAGCGCGTAGGTGATCAGGTCCCAGCCGGAGCCGCTGCCGCTGTCGTTTCGCGCGGTCGCGGCCACGTTGGTCGGGCTGCTGTTGTTCGGCCGCAGGTTGATGGCGTTGCCGGGGACGCTGGCCCAGATGGCGCTGCCGGTCAGCCGCATGCCGCTCGGGCACGTCGCGGTGACGTTCTTGGTGATCGTGTTGTCGCTGGCGGTCTGGTTCGACACCAGCCGGATGTCGAGCGAACTGGTGTAGGTCACGCACACCGCATATCCGGTGACGCTCCACGAGCCGGAGAACCCGGTGATGTCCTCCAGGCCCCCGGCGCTCATCCGGTTCGGCCCCACCGATCCGATGCCCTGGGTCACGAGCTCCACCTGACCGGCACCACCGTTGATCCGGCCGCCGGTGCCGACCACCGCCTTGCCGCTGGGGCAGGTGGCGATGACCTGGTTGAAGGAATTCGATGTGGTCGTGCTGGTGACCGGCACCAGCTGCCAGCCGGGCGCGGTGCTCGAACAGTAGGCGTACACCAGGAGGTTCCAGGACCCGGAAGTACCCACCTCGTCGAAGCCCGCGGTGACCCGGTAACTGTCCACCGAGGCCCCGTCGATCGGCTGCAGCTCGCTGACCACGATGTGGGTGCCGGTGGTGGTGAATCCGCCACCGAGCACGAACGGCCTGGCCGAGGTGCAGACCGCGGTGATCGTCTTGCTGCTTCCGGGGGTGAGGCCGGAGGTCGCGGTGACGACCTGGACGCTGCCCACCGGGATCGTGGCCGCTGCCGCCGGCGTCACGCCGATCGTCTGCACGATGGCGGCGGCCACCATGGCCAGGGCAGCGGCGGCCGCGATGAAGGGTCGTCTGGTGTACCTGGATGCTTCGCGCAAGTGACTCTCCCTGCGTGCTGAAGGCGGCGATCTCACCGCATGACGGACCAGACTGTAGGTGGCGGCGCTTGTCGACTTATTGACGTTCGATGGGCGTCCGCCCGGCCGGCGGACCGTGAAAAGATCCGAGACAGTCAATACGGCGGATGGCGGCCAAGAACGTGGAATACCGGATTCTGGGGCCGCTCGCGGTCTGTCACGACGGCCGCCCGGTGCGCATCAGCGGAGCGCAGCAGCGGGCGGTCCTGGCGGCGCTGCTGCTGAGAGCCAACCGGATGGTCTCCGTCGAGCGCCTGGTCGAGCTGCTCTGGGGCGAGGAACCGCCGGGCAGGGCACGAACGCTGGTCCACGGTTGCGTCGCGCGGCTCCGCCGGGACCTGCGGATGCCCGGAGACGACAGCGGACCGCTGCTGACCCAGCCGCCGGGCTACCTGCTGCGGGTCCGGCCGGGAGAGCTCGACCTCGACCGATTCACCACCCTGGCCGACGGTGCCGGGGCGAGCGGCGACCGGGCGGCCCGGCTCCGCGAGGCACTCGCACTCTGGCGCGGGCCGGCCCTGGCGGACATCCAGCTGCCGGCCATCCGGGCGGCCGCCGCCGGCCTGGACGAGCGCATGATCTCGGTGCTGGAGGACCGCATCGATCTTGATCTCCGGCAGGGCAAGCTGGACGGGCTGGTCGGCGAGCTGTCCGCGCTGGTCCACGAGCACCCGCTCCGGGAGCGCCTGTGGGCCCAGCTCATGCTGGCCCGCTGCGCCGGCCGGCGGCCGGCGGAAGCGCTGGCGGCCTACCGCGAACTGCGCCGGAAGCTGATCGACCAGCTCGGCATCGAGCCCAGTGGGCGACTGCGCCGGATGGAACGTGCGATCCTGGCCGACGAGGATGTGTGGGCCGTCTACCGCTCCGGCGACTCACCGGCGGAAGCCGGCCGGCAGCCCGCTCCCCCCGACCCGCCGCAGCTCGCGCCGCGACCGGCGAGCCCGGCGCTGCTGGGCAGGTCGGTCGAGGTGGCCAAGCTGCGGGAAGCACTCAACGATCTCGCCGACGGGTCGGTCCTGCTCGGTGTCGCGGGCGACCCGGGAATCGGCAAGACCTGCCTGCTCGCCGAGCTGGAGCAGCTCGCCCGGCAGGACGGGCGGCCGGTGCTGGCGGGTCGCGCGGCCGAGTTCGAGAAGGACGCGCCGTTCGCGGTCATCAAGAACGCCCTGGAGGACCATCTCCGGACGGTCGACCCGGCGCGGCTCGCCGGGCTTGCCGCCGGCGACCGGCTCCTGTTGACGAGCATCTTTCCCATGATCATGATCCCGGCCGCCGGGCAGCAGGACAGCCCGGCGACGGAGCTGATCGCGGCCGAACGCTACCGTTTGCACCGCGCCTTCCGGGCGCTGTTGGACATCGTGGCGCGACCGGCCGGCCTGGTTTTGATCCTTGACGATCTGCACTGGTGCGACGACGGCTCCGCCGAGCTGCTCGCCCATCTTCTCCGCCACCCGCCGGCCGCCGCGGTACTGCTGGCTTTCGGCTACCGGCCGCGACAGCTCGACACCCGGTTGCATCACGAGGTCCTGCTCGCCCGCCGCCGCCGGACCGGCACCGTCATCGAGGTCGGGCCGCTGACGTTCGCCGAGGCGACGGCGCTGCTGCCGCGGGCCCTCGGCGCCGACCGCCGGCGTCAGCTGTATACCGCCAGCGAGGGCAACCCCTTCTATCTCGAATTCCTCGCCCGCCCACCGGCCCCAGGCGACCCTGGTGCGCCGATCGGCGACGAGGTGGTTCCGGCGGCGGTCGGCGCCGCCCTGGCCGGCGAGTTCGCGCAGCTCGCGGCCGTCGAGCAGCGGGTGGCGCAGGCGGCAGCCCTGGTGGGCGACGTGCTCGACAGCCGGTTGATCGCCGTCGTCGCCGACCTTTCCGAGGCGGACACCCTGGACGCGATCGACGAGCTGGGGCGCCGCGACCTGATCCGGCGCCACCGGGCGTCGTTCAAGTTCCGGCATCCGCTGTTACGCAGCGCCGCGTACCAGCAAGCGCCGGCCGGCTGGCGGGTGGCGGCCCACCGCCGGGCAGCGGACGAGCTGGCCCGCCGCGGATCGCCGTTGGCCGCACGCGCTCGGCACGTCGCACTCGCGGCCGAGCCCGGCGACCTCGACGCGGTGCGCCTGCTGGAGGCGGCTGCCGCCGAGGCGATGCACACGACGCCGGCCGCCGCCGCGCATTGGTGCGCTGCCGCGCTCCGCCTGCTGCCGCAGCGGGCGCAGACCGTCGAGATGCGGTTGCGGCTGCTGAACGTCCAGGCCACCGCGCTGGGAATCACCGGGCATCTGGCCCGCGGCCGGGACATCCTCAACGAGATCCTGCATTTGTTGCCGGCCGGCTCCGAGGAGCGGATCGCCGTGCTCGGCTCGCTCGCCACCCTCCATCAGCTGCTCGGCAACCACGTTCAGGCGCAGGTGCTGCTGCACGGGGAGCTCGCCAGGCTGCCCGATCAGCGAGGTGCTCCGGCGGCGGCGCTTCGGGTGTCGGCCGTGTTGTGCGGAGTCATGAGTGGCAGCGTCGCTGTCGATGACATCCACACGGCGATCGACGTGGCCCGCGGTTCCGGCGACCGGCCGCTGCTGGCCTCGGCCGTCGCCATCGGCGCCGTGGCCAGCAGGTCCTTCGACATGGCCGGCCGGCGCAGCCCCGCCGAGTGGGCGGACGAGGCGACCCGGCTGGTGGACGCCATGCCGGATGCCGACCTGGCCCGCCGCCTGGACGCGACGCTGTTCCTCGGCTGGGCGGAAAGCTATCTGGAACGCTTCGGGCCGGCCACCCGGCACGCCCGCCGAGCGCTCGGCATCGCCCGCCGGACCGGGCAGGGCCGCCTCGTCGGGCCGCTGCAGATGCTCATCGGGGTGCTGGACTGCATGACCGGCGACCTGGTCAGCGCCGCCGAGGCCCTCGACGACGCGCTGGAGTCGGCGATACTGACCGGCGCCCGGGAGATCCGCGGCCGGCTGCTGGCCTACCAGGCCTGGGTCAGCGTGTGGAGCGGCGATGTCGCCGGCGCGAGTGAGTCCGCGGCGGAATCGGTGTCTCTCGTGGAGCCCGCGCAGGCGACGAACTGGCAGGCCGGGCAGGCCGCGGGGAGCCTGGCCCTGGTCCGGTTCGCCGCCGGTGACCCGGACCGGTGCCTGGAGCTGATGCTCCAGGCCGGCGGCGGCCCCGGACTACCCGCCGTTCGCCAGGTGTGGCAGCCCATGTGGCTCGACACCCTCAGCGCGGCTGCCACGGCGGCGGGGCGCCATCAGGAAGCCGCGGAGTGGGCCGACCGCGCGGCCATGCTGCCCGCCGACGACACACTGTCCCGGCGATCGGCCCTCATCCTGCTGGCCCAGGTGCACCCGCTGCTGCACACCCGCCCGGAACGGGCCGTACCCCTGGCCCAGCAGGCGGCCCGGCTGTTCGACCGTGCCGGTGACCGGCTCGGCGCGGCGCGGGCGCGGCTCCACACCGCCTCGGCCTTCGCCGGGACCGGTGACGCACACCGTGCCGAGCACGAGGCCGAACGGGCCCGGCTCGCCTTCCTGAAGTGCGGCGCCAGGCCGGACTGGCTGTTCCGGCGTGAGCATCGCCCGCCGCGTGCGGAAGATGGTTAATCTGAGGCATGCCCGCAGCCCGACAGGCCGATGTGGACGGCCGCCGGCCGCCGATGGGCGCGGTGGAGCAGAGCCTGATCCGCGAGGGCCTGCGGTGGGCTCTGGCGCTCCGCCTGATCGTCGTGGCGCTGTCCAGCTCCGCCTCGCTCCTGCTGACCGAAGCGCCGCGGCAGGACGTGACCGTCGCCGTCGTCGTCGGGCTCAACGGCTGGAACCTCTGCTACCGCCGCGGCATGCTGCGCGGCCTCGCGCGAAGGTGGGTGCCGGCTGACGTCGCGGTCATGTGCGCGGTGTGCCTCACCCAGCTCTGGACCGTCCGGTCGGATCCGCGCGGCGGCGGGACCTGGGTGCTCGTCGCGATGGCGATCACCGTCGTCACCTACGCCTGGCAGCTGCCCGGGCCGGCCCTCGCGGCCGCCACGGCCCCGATCATCGCCGCGCACTACCTCGGCACGATGATCGCCGACCCCGGCGGGTGGCTCGTCAACGAGACGGTCGAGGTGTGGACGGCCGCGGAGGTCGCGCTCTCCTGGTCCCTGTACCGGTTCGTGCGGCGCAGCGCCCTCGCCGCGGACCGGATCGTCGAGCGCGGGGAGGAGCTGCGCCACACCGCGGCCGTCGCCGCCGCGCGCCGGGCCGACGAGGGGGAATACCTCGCCGCCCTGCACGACACCGCGTCGGTCACCCTGCTGATGATCGGCAACGGCGTGGTGCGGAAGCAGGAGCCCTGGCTCGGCGAGCAGGCGCGGCGGGACCTGCGCGAGATCGGCCGATCGGACGCCGTCCATCATGGCGAGCTCGACCTGATCGAGCTGCTGCGGGAGGTCAGCCTCCCAATCACCGCGAGCGACCACCCGCCGTTCCGGGTGTCCTGGCGGACACCCGGCTCCCTCGCTTTGCCGGCGATCGACGCCGTCTCGCTCGGCCGCGCCGCGCGCGAGGCCCTGACGAACGTCGTCCGGCACGCGGGAGTCGACCATGCCGAGATCCGGGTGCGCCGGGACGCCGGGACGGTCACGGTCGAAATCGTCGACGAGGGTAGCGGCTTCGACCCCGCCCGGGTGGCCGCCGGCCGCTACGGCGTGACCCGCTCCCTGAAGGAACGGATGGCCCGTCGCGGCGGCGCGGCGCACATCGTCAGCAGCCCCGGCCGAGGCACCACCGTCACCCTGTCCTGCCCGTTGTCCACACCGGAGGCAACCGGCGATGAACGGCTCATCGGCGCGAGCTTCCAGCGTGGCCTGCGCCGGGCCGTCGTGGTGGTGACCTTGGCGATCCTGCTCTTCCTCGACCTGCCGCACCTTTTGGCGGGCCGGGAGGCCTACACGCACGTCGGCGTGCAGTACGCCGCCTGGATCGGCCTGCTCGCCACGACCTTGGTGGCGGGCGTCGCGGCCTGGCGTGACCGGCCGCTCGGCACCGCACGCTGGTATCTGCTCGCGGTGGTGCTGGCGTGCTCCGTCATGGCCACCGCTACCGTGCGGCCCGAATACCGGCTCGGGCCGACGCACTGGTCGGAAGGCGACGCCGGCTGGCCGATCGTGCTGATCCTGCTGGACAGCCGGGTGGCCGTCTTCGCGGCGGTCCTCGCCATGCAGTATCTGCTCACCTTCGCGCAGGCCGCGGTGGACGGGCAGGCGGCGCTGAGCGTCGCGGGCGTGGTAAACGCGATCTGGCTGGTGCTCGCGTTCCAGCTCGCCATCGCGATGATCGCCGCGGTGCTGCGCGGCCTGGCCGTCTCGTCCGCCCGGGTCCTGCGCGCCGCCGAGCGGGTGCGGACCGCTGAGGAGGTCGCCCGGCAACTGCACCGAGATCGCGAGCGCAGGTATGCGGACCTGGCCACCACGACCGTGCCGCTGCTCGAAGGACTCGCCGACGGCAGTCTGGACCCCGGCGAGGCGTCGGTTCGCCTGGAGTGCGCGGCGGAGGCAGCCCGGATGCGCCGGCTCCTCGCCCAGGACACCACGGTCCCCGACCCGTTGATGCAGGAGCTGCGCGCCTGCATCGAGCTGGCGGAGCGCAACGGGGTGTCGGTCTCCTTCGCCGAGTACGGCGCCCGCCCGGAGCTGCCGCCTCCGGTCCGCAGGCGGCTGACCGAACCGGCCATCGCGGCATTGGCCACCGCCCGCGGCAAGGCCCGGCTCACCATCGCCGGGGCCGGGGACGCGGTGACCGTCAGCGTCATCGCCACCTGTTCCGCTCCCCCGGAGCTGCCGGACGGCGACGGCGTGCACCGCTCCACCATGCTCGACGGCGACCGATGGTGGATCCAGGCCGTATTCAGTCCGGTCTCCGGTCCGGTCAAAGGTGGCGATGTGGCGGTCGGATGGGGGGAGGCATCGTGATCAGCGTGGTCGTGGTGGACGATCACCCGGTGGTGCACGCCGGGGTACGGGCCTGGTGCGCGCTCGCCGACCCGCCGATCCAGGTGGTCGCCTGGGGCGCCGACCTGTCGGTCGCGTGGCTCGCGCCGGGCTCCGCGGCCGACGTCGTGGTGCTGGACCTGCAGCTGGACCTCGCCGGCCCGGCCTACGGGGACCTCAAGCGGCTGGTCGACGCGGGCCGCCAGGTGATCGTCTACAGCATGCGCGCCGACAAGGAGACCGTCCTGACCTGCATGGACATCGGCGCGTTCAGCTATCTGACGAAGGCGGAGGGCGAAGACCATCTCGTCGCGGCGATCGCCGCGGCCGCGGCCGACACGCCGTACACCCCGCCCGCGCTCTCCGGCGCCTTCGGCACCGACGACCGGCTCCACCGGCCGCGGCTGTCGCCGCGCGAGACCGAGGTCTTGCTGGAGTGGTTCCACAGCGAATCCAAGGAGATGGTGGCGCGCCGTCTGCACCTCACGGTGCATCGGGTGAGTTCCTGCCTCGAGCGGGTACGGGTCAAGTACGCCAACGTCGGACGCGCGGCACCGACCAAGGCCGCCCTCGTCGCCCGCGCTCTCCAGGACGGCTTGATCACCACCGACGAGCTCTGACATGGGGGTCGAACGACCACCACCAAGCATCACCACCGCTCGATACCGTCAGCAAGGAGGCGGCAGCGGGGGGTAACTTTGCGGCACCCATCTTTCGGTTTGTGGCGCACGGCAATGCGCTGGACCGCCGCGGGGGCGGTGGCGGTCACCCTCGTCGTGCTCGCCCTGGTCGCGGCCGGGCAGGACCGGCGGATCGAGCAGCTGCGGCGGGAAGCAGCCGAGGCCCGGCGCGCCGCCGAGACCGCCCGCGCCGCCACCGACCAGCGGCTGACCGGGCTCAACCAGCAGGTCACCGGCCTGGAAACCAGGCTGGCCGCGCTGAACGAGCGCAGTCTGCAGGCCTTCGACTCGCGCGCGGTCGCGGCGTCGGCGCTGCCCAGCGTCTTCCTGGTCGTCGCCGGCGACTTCACCGGCAGCGCCTTCGCCATCGGCAAGCCGCAGCGCGGCCGGACCCGGATCCTGACGGCCTACCACGTGGTCGAGTCGGTCTGGACCGCCGGCCGGACGACGGTGCAGCTCGAACGCGACGGCAAGAGCTACCGGGCCGCCATCACCGACGTCAGCTCGACCCACGACCTGGCCCTGCTGACCGTCAACGCCAAGATCAACGGTATCGCGGCGGCCCGTGCGAAGCCGACGTCCGGCGAACAGATCCTCGTGGTCGGTGCCCCGCTCGGCCTGGCCGACACCATCACCACCGGGGTGGTCAGCGCCGTCCGCGCGCGGGTCGGCGGGCCGGGCACGATGATCCAGATCGACGCGCCGGTGAACCCCGGCAACTCCGGCGGCCCGGTCATCAACTCCCGCAAGGAAGTCGTCGGCATCGCCGACGCGAAAGCGCAGAACGCGGAGGGCATCGGCCTCGCCGTGCCGATCCAGACCGCGTGCAAGGTCTTCGATATCTGCTGAGGAGGAACCGTGTCCTACCCGCCGCCAGAGGGTTTCCCGCCACCCACGACCACGCCCACCGCACCCCAGCCGCCCGCGAACCAGCACACCATGGGGTTTCCGGTGCAGTCGCCGGCCGCGCCGGCATACCCGCCCAGCCTCGCGCAGACCTCCGGCTTTCCCTATCAGGCGACCGAGACCCGGCGTCGGCCCGCCGTGCTCGTCCTGGCAATCGCGGCCGCGCTGCTGCTCGTCTTCGGCGGGCTGATGCTCGGGCTCTACGTGAACGATCACGGCAACCTCAACGACACCAAGGCCGACCTCCGCGACACGCGGGCGGACCTCGGCGCCCAGGTGCAGGAGCAGAAGTCCATCGTCACCCAGGAGCAGGCGAAGTTCGCCGAGGCGGAGAAGCGCGCCACCGACCTCGAAACCCAGCTCAAGACCTCGAAGGCCAACCTGGCCGACGTGACCGCACAGCGCGACGCCCTGGTGCCGTGCATGCGGCGCATCCAGGACGCCTTCGACTCCGCCGCCAACGGCGACGCCCGGGGCATCGACACCGCGTTGAAGCGGGCCCGGACCTCGTGCGACAAGGCGGAAATCAAGGTCGACTCCTGATCGTCAGCTCAGCGTCACCTCCAGCGTGTGCCGTCCGCCCGCACCGGCCGCGAGCAGCACCTCGCTGCCGCGTGCGGTGCTGCGCTGCCGGTAGGCCGCTGGCCGCCCGTCCAACAGCACCGCCGCCACGGTCGCTCCGGCCGGCAGCACCGCGCCGAGAGTGAGCTCGGCCCGGAGCGCCGCCCGCACCGAGACGGTGATGGTGCCCGCGGCCCGGGTCGCCGTCACGTCGAGCGCGCCACGGCCGAGCCGGATGTCGTGCCCGGCGATCCGCTGCTGGCCGGGCGGCAGGGCCGGCACCACCGACAGCCGCCCGCGGCCGAGGTCCGGGTCGACGCCGAGCTGCTGGTGCACCACCGGCCAGAGCACCCCGTAGGCGCCCCAGGCCTGCAGCACGCTGGACCTGCCGAGGAAGTCCCGCTCGATGTTGGCGACGAAGTCCGGCGACGGCGCCACCTCGGGCATCGCGCCGGGCATCTCCCAGACCGCCGGGTCGAGCTGGATGCGGGCGTTGCCGGTGGTGTAGCGGCGTTGCGGCCCGAGCCGGCCGTAGTTGCCCTCGGCGACGGCCAGCACCGCGGTGTTGAGCGAGAACGTGGCCCGCTCGGCCGGCACCCCGGACACTACGCTGTCGCAGGACGGGCCGGTGTTGCCGGCCGGCGCGCTGGTCGGCCCGCTGCCGGTGTGGAAGAGGCCGAACTCGCCGGTGTAGCAGTCCCGCTCCCGCTGGGCCAGCGCGGCGTGCGCGTGGCCGGTGGCGGCGAGCGGCCCGCCGGGCAGCTCGCCGCCACCGGGGTGAGACCGGTCCAGTGCCGCTGGAACACCTTCACGTCGCCGGGGTCGCTCAGCGAGTCGGCGTACGCGTCGGCGTCCCCGCCGTACCACCAGGTCTGCTCGAAGGCCCGCTCGCGCCGCTCCGCCTGGGCGGTCGCCCAGCCGGCGACGGCGCGGTCGCCGCGGGCGGCCGCCAGGTCGGCCAGGTCGCGCAGCCCGCGGATGGTGTAGACCGCCACGTCGAGCTTCTCCCCGCCCATGCCGGGTCGCTCCACGTTGCCCAGCCCCTCGGGCCAGCCGTCGGCGTCGGCGTCGAGCGCGGTCACGTGCCGCATGGCACGCACCGCGAAGTCGTACATCTCGTCGCGGAACGCGTCATCACCGGTCCACCGCCAGATCAGCGCCACCGTGCTGGGGAACTTGGCGCTCTCGTCGGTGTTGCCCGGGTCATCGTTCGCACCGAAGTAGACCTGTCCGTCCGGGGTGACCTCGTGCACCACCTTGCCGGACCGGCCGTTGACGATCTCGCTGATCTCGCGCAACGCCCGCAGGTGTGCCTTGATCGGCTCGAACTGCCCGGCCGCCACCGACGCGAACGCGGTGTACTCGGCGTCGGTGGCGAAGATCCACGGGTAGTCGGGCCAGCCGGCGCCCACCCACCGGGCGGCGTCCACAGTGCCGGCCGGCGGCGGGAACAGCGTGCCCTCCCGGCTGGCGAACACCTGCAGGTCGCGCGCCTCCTGGACGGAGTCGGCGAGGTTCTGCTTGGACCATTCCACGCTGTGCTGCAACAACCGGTCGCCGGGCAGGTCGACCCGGGTACGCGCGGCGACGCGTACCCGATCAGCCAGCTTGCGCCGCAGGGCCTGGGCCGGGTCGCGCAGGGCGCGCAGCGACTCGGCGGTGGCAGCCGCGACACCGTCGTCCGAGCCGGCCACCGCGAACCAGACCGTACGCCCGGCACGTGGCACCTGCAGCGTGTAGGTGAGCCGGCCGCCGGTCCCCCGGCCGTACGGACCGTCGTCGCAGCGCGGCGGCGCCGGGTCGGCCACCGGGCACACCACGGCGGGCTCCTGCGGGCCGCGGTGGCCGGGGCCGAGCACGTAACTGTCCGGCGTGAGGGCGCTGCCGACCACGGCGGCGTACTCGTGCGGCCGCTCCCCCGCGGCCGTCTCCCGGAAGACCAGATTGCGCCCGTCGAAGCCGCCGGTGTCGGGCAGGTTGACCGTCTCCTGGCTGGGCGTGGTCCAGCCCCAGGGATACGCGGAGAGAAGTTCCGAATGCGCGTCCACGGACAGCGCGATCCGGCGGGCGGGCCCGCTGAACGTCAGTCCGACCAGCGCGGCCCGGCCGCCGTCCGGCACCACATCCGTACGGTGGACCCGCAGCCCGCCGGGGCCGGCGAGCTCCATCTGGACGAACCCGTGGCCGCTGGTGAACCGCGTCGCGCTCAGCCACTGCCCGTCGACGGCGAACCACAGGCCGTCGAGCAGCTTGATCGGCGCGCTCCAGAAGCCGCCCATCTCACCGCGGATGTGCCAGCCCGTCGCCGGATAGCGGCCATCCTCGGCGCCGACCTCGTAGGCGCGGTCACCGATCGCCACGAACCGCCGGTCGGCCAGGCGCCGCTGCTCCGCCAACCCGCCGCGGGGAGCGCCCGCGGCGGGCGACGGCGCGACGGCGCCGAGAGCCGCCACGACGGCGGCCAGGGAGACCACGACGAGCACCTGCCGGCCGCTCGTCCATCGAATTCGGCGCATGGATGCCTCCCTGCGGATCGACACTGATCGCTGATCCCACGGTGTCGCGGAGCGCCCATGAGCGCAAGTGCCGCCGCGGGACCCGCCATCCGAGGCGTCCGGGCCGCCTACCTACGCGCAGATGGCGGACGCGTCGAGCGCCCACTGCACGCCGGTGACGTTCTGTACGGCGGTAACGGTGACGTCCCGGGGGGATTGCATCGTGGTCTGATAGATGAAGACATAGTTCAGCGCATCATCCACGAGGAACTCCATGCCGAACCCGGCCGCGTGCGGCAACGTGGTTCCCGGGCAGGTGGCCGTCCTGGTGACGAACGCCGGCTGCTCCGTGATGATCGACGGTCCCGTTTCGACGATCTGCCGGCCGGGGATCGGTGTGACGCAGACCGGTGTCGCCGTCAGCTGGTAGCTGCCGTTGAAACTGCCGAGAGTTTCGCTGTTGGCGATCACGAACCCCGGGTTGGCCGGATCTATGGCGGTGAGGAAGATCTCGGGGGCGAGGGAGGTCTGGAAGCCCGAGAGGTTGCCGCCCATGCCGATCACCTGCTTGCCGGCCGGACAGGTCGCCGTGGCGATGCATTTGTCGGGCTCGCCCTTCACCGACTGGCAGGTGGTCGTGTTGGGGCGGTACTCCAGGCCGGGCAGCGAGGCGTTCGGCGCGCACGTGGCCCGCGCGAGGAAGGACCAGGCCTGGGTCGTGCCGCCGGGCACTTCGCTGGCGTAGAAGACGACCCCGTCCGTTCTCGGCTCGATCCCCTGGACCTTGGCCGGCTTGCTGTCCAGGATGGTCAGCGATCCCCCCAGCCCGTGCGTGCCGCCCGGACAGCCCACCTTCAGGCTTCGGTTGGTCTCCGAGTTGGCCTCGCTGGTCACATCGATGTACTGCAGGCCGGCCACGGCCTTGGCCTCGGTCACCGGCAGCACCAGCAGGCCGGCGGCGGTGACCACCGCGGTGAGGCCGAGGCTGATGGCCGCCCGGAGCCAGCCACGGTGGCGAGGTCGCCTGCGGAGCGTTCGGTCGTCTTCGGTAGCGGGGGTGCCGGATGGCATGGCTGCTCCTTCGCAGTCAGCGGGATATGGGGCGAATGCTCCAAAAGAGCTCGCCCTGGTCGCCAGTAGGCCACCGGGGCTTCACGAAACCCGCATCGGATCCTTCACAGGTTTCGCATCGCGGCCGGCCCGGCAGTCCATCGATGACCGTTGCCGGTCCCGCCTCGCCTCAGCCGGTATCGTGGCGCAGGATCGCATGGAGGTGTGGTGAGGTTTCTCATCCTGGGTCCAGTGAAGGTAGTCGATGGCGACCGCACGATCGTCCTGGCCGGGCGCCGGAAGGCCACCGCGCTCGCGGTGTTGCTGGCCAACGCCGGCCAGGTGGTGCCACGGGAATACCTGGTCGACGCGGTCTGGGACGACGCACCGCCGACGACCGCCCGCCGCCAGATCCAGAACGAGATCTCCCATCTCCGCCGCGCGCTGTCCGGCGGCGGATCGGGAGAGCCCGCGATCCTCACCGACGGTCACGGATACCGGATGCTGCCGCACCCCGGCGAGCTGGACGCCCAGGTTTTTACGGATCTCGTGGCGGAGGCTCTCGACCTCGCCGGCCGAGATGAGCCCGCCGCCGCGGCGGCCAAGCTCCGCGCGGCGCTGCGGCTGTGGCGCGGACCCGCCCTGCTGGGCCTGTCCGGCCGGGCGGTCGAGGCGGTCGCGGCGCGCCTGGAGGAGCAGCGGCTCGCCGCCGCCGAAGAGTGCTTCGACCTGGAGCTGGCTCTCGGCAAGCACGGGGAGCTGGTGGCTGAGCTCGCCGAGTTGGTCGCCGCGCACCCGCTCCGGGAACGTCTGGTCGGGCAGCTCATGCTCGCCCTGCACGGCTCGGGCCGGCAGTCGGAGGCCCTGGCGGCCCACGAGCGGCTGCGCATCCGGCTCGCCGACGAGCTGGGGCTGACCCCCGGCGCGCCCCTGCAACAGTTGCACATCGCGATCCTGCGCGACGATCCCAGCGTCCACCCGCGGTCCGAGGTGCCCGCCCCCGCCGGCGCCGATGTCGCCGCCCAGGTGGTGCCCGCGCAGCTGCCCGCCGACGTGCCCGGCTTCACCGGCCGGGCCGACCACCTGCGCAGGCTGGACGAGCTGGTGCGGATGCGCCCCGGTGGCGCGGTCAATGCGGTGATCATCTCGACCGTCGCGGGCACGGCCGGCGTCGGGAAGACCGCGCTGGCGGTGCACTGGGGACATCGGGTCCGCGATCACTTCCCCGACGGGCAGCTCTACATCAATCTGCGCGGCTTCGCCGTGGACGCACCGGTGCGTCCGATCGAGGCGCTGGCGCATCTGCTGCGTTCGCTTGGCGAGCCGGCCGAGCAGATCCCCGTCGACGAGCAGACGGCCGCCGGCCGCTACCGATCGCTGCTGGCCGGCCGGCAGGCGTTGGTGGTGCTGGACAACGCCGTCAACGCCGACCAGGTCCGCCCGCTGCTGCCGGGCGGCTCCGGCTGCCTGGTGCTGGTCACCAGCCGGGACCGGCTGACCGGCCTGCTCGCCAGCGACGGTGCCGACTGCCTGCCCCTCGACGTGCTCAGCTCGGCTGAGGCGCAGCACCTCCTCGCGGTGATCCTGGGGCCGGATCGGGTGGCGGCCGAGCCGGTGGCGACGGTGGAGCTGGCCCAGCTCTGTTCCTACCTGCCGCTGGCGCTGCGGGTGGCCGCCGCCAACATCACCAGTCACCCGTGGTCGAGCATCGCCGACTACGTCGCCGCGCTGCGCGACGGAGACCGGCTGACCGCGCTGGACGTCGACGGCGACGAGCAGGCCGGGGTACGGCGTGCCTTCGACCTGTCGTACCGGACGTTGCACCCCGACGCCCAGCGGGTCTTCCGGTTGCTCGGCCTCGTCCCCGGGCCGGACATCACCGTCGAGGCGGTCGCGGCACTGGCCGCCATCGGCGTCGCGGACGCCCGTCGCCTGCTGGATCGGCTGATCGCCGTGCACCTGGTGAACCACCCGGTCCTCGACCGGTACACCTGCCACGACCTGCTGCGTCACTACGCGGCGGAGCGCGGGCGGGCCGAGGACACCGGGGCGGACCGGGAGGTGGCGCTGCGGCGCCTGCACGACTGGTATCTGCATTGCGCCGACCGCGCGGCGCGGATGCTCTATGGGCAAAGCTTGCGCCTGCCGGTGCCGGCCGTCGAGGTGCCGACCCCGGCCGTCATGGCCGACCAGGCAGCCGCGCTCGCATGGCTGGACGCGGAACGCGCCAACCTGGTCGCGATGATCCGGCATGCCACCGAGCACGGACCACGGTCAAGGGCGTGGCTGGTGGCCGACGCGTTGCGCGGGTACTTCTGGCTGGGCATGCACCTGGTGGACTGGCAGGACGCCACCCGGACCGCGCTGGCCGCCGCGGAAGCGGAGGGCGACCTGCGCGCCCAGGCCGCGGCGCAGTTCAGCCTCGGCGATTCCTGCTTCCGGCAGGGCCGGCGCGGGCCGGCCATCGAGCGGTACGAAGCCGCGCTGACCCTCGCGGAGCGGACCGGATGGGTGCAGTGCGAGGCCGCTGCCAGCTGCCAGCTGGGCGTCATGTACCGGGACTCGGGGCGGGTGCGGCAGGCCAACGACTACCTCGACCGAGGGCTGAAGCTGTGTCGTGCGAACGGGTGGCGGCACGGCGAGGCCGTCACCCTCATTCACATCGGCCGCGCCTACCTACAGCTGGGACGGCTGGCGGAGGCGATCGAATGCTGTGCCACGGCGCTGACCATCAACCAGGCCATCGGCTCGAGACTCGGCGAGGGCACCGACCTCAGCTACCTCGGCGAGTTCCGGTATGCCCAGGGGCGCCTCGACGAGGCGGCGGAGCACCTCACCGGTGCGCTGCCCCTGCTCCAGGAGTGCGGTGACCGGACCAACGAGGCCACCGTGTTGCGCGTACTGGCGGCCGTACGGTCCGACCGCGGCGCCATCCGCGAGGCCGCGGAGTTCGGCCAGGCCGCCCTGGCGCTGGCCCGCGCGCTCGGCGAACGCAGAATCGAGGCCGAGGTCCTGAACACCCTCGGAGCCCTCGCCCACCGCACCGGCCACCACCGGGAAGCCGTCCAGCACCACGAACGGGCGCTGGAGCTCACCCGGGCGACCGGAGACCGATATCCGGAGACGGAAGCGCTGATCGGCCTCGCCGCCGAGCAGCTGTGCCTCGGTCACCGCGACCGCGCCCTCGGCACCGCGTCACGTGCCCTCGCGATCGCCTGCGAGGCCGAGTACGGGCTGCTCGAAGAGCGGACCCGGGCCATCATCGGCGGCTTCGCGCCGGCCGTCGGGTGAGACCTGGCCGACGTCGATGCCGTTGTGCGGACGTCGTGCGAGCCCCGTGAACGAAACGATGCGACTCTCATGAAGACCGTGGCGCAGCATCAGCTCACCGATATCGATCAGGGTTGATCGATTGGCGACCGCTGAGAGGGCTGATGTCTTGCTGACCACTGCCTTGCTGACCACTGTCTTATTGACCACTGTCTTATTGAACACGAAAAAAGCAACAAGCCGATGGACGGCGCGGCTGGTCATAGTGCCGGTGATACTGACGAGCACGCTCGCGCTCGCCGGCACCCGGGCGCTGGCAGCCGGGGATTCGCCGGTGCCACCGTCGACGATGACGGTCTCCGAACGAGTCGCCGCATCGCCGGACCGGATCCTCACCGACGCCGACGCGCTCGTGGAGAAGCTGAATAAACTCGAATCGCAGGTTGAGCGGGACACCTCACCCACGGCCGCGCGGCTCGTCGCGCAGGTCCGGGAGGAGGTGATCGACGGACGCATTCCGGTGCACCTGCCCTCCGGCAGCGGCGTCGCAGGCGCTGACCCGGTGGTGTGGCGGGACGCGTCCGGCGCACGCGCCGTCCACCTGCCGTACACCGGCACCGCCGCGAGGCCCAGCGGGCTCACCGTGATGTTCGACGCCGAGGGCAACCGGACGGGCACCTCCGAGCAGGTCTACCAGGTGCCGAGCGCGAACTCGGCCACGGTCGCGGCGTGGGTGAACGGCGTGCTGAGGGGGAGCGTCCTGGTGGACGCCTCGGGCGCGGTCACGCCATCGGCCAAGGCCCCGGCGACCACCGATGCCCGTGCGCTGCAGTCGACCTTCTACGAGAGGCTCAACAACTGCCTGTCCGCCGCGGGAATCCCGAGCGCCATCATTACCGCCATCGGCATCGCCTGCAGCTTCATCTGCGTGGGAACAGTCGGCCTGGGCTGCTTCGCCTGCCTGGGCGCCGCCGCCGGTGGCTTCGCCGCGATCGTCGAATTCTGCATCGAGGTGTCCCTGTGACCGGATCGGTGGTATCGGCTTTCGGCGTCGGCGTGTCCGTTCAAACAGGGGGCAACCATGCGTAGCAGCTTGGCTCGTATCGCAGTCGCGACACTATTGGCGGTACCGCTGCTGGGGTTCACCGTCCCGGGCACGGCCAGCGCCACCCGGGCCGCAGCGCCGGACGTGGTGCAGGCCTCGCTCGCCGCCGGCTGGATCTACTGGGCGACGTACCGAGACGTCGCGAGCTGCGTCTACACCGGCGATCTACTGGCTTACCCCGGGTCCCCGATCTACGCCGCCTACTACTGCGAAGAGGGCTACTCCACCATCGGGAACTACTTCTACTACGAACTCTTCCTGTACAAGAAGTTCTGAGACATCCCAGGGCGGTAGCGGCGCGGGCTCGGCGATCACGAGCGAGGATTCCGCCGCTACTGCAGTGGGATCCGGCCCGGCATGATGATCTCCGGCTTGCGAGTGCTGACCAGGAACGCCTGCCGGCCGCTGCGCCGCATGGCGACGGCTACCAGATCGCCGCGCCGTCTCGCTGATGGCGTCCCACTCGTCCGCGATCTCGCTCGGCGGGTCGGCGCGGGTGACGACCCGCATCTCGATCCAGCCGGTGTGGGTGGCGGCGAAGCCGGTGCACTCGGTAACCGAATGACTACTTCAGGGCGCCAAGAAAGTCGAGAATGGAACCAGCTTGGAGCGGCTCGGCACGCTCCGGCTCAAGGCGCTACCAGCGCGGCGTGAGTCTCCTTTTCGGATGATGTCGGCGTCGCCGCTGCTCCCAGCAACTGACTCCCCGGGCGAGCCGCGCCGCAGCCTTGAGGAACGGCCAAACATCGTGAGTCGACATTGCCTACTCCCAGCTGACCGGGCCGGAAATGGTGGCTTCCGCAGCAGCGACAGCCTCCGCCAAGGTCAGAAAGCCTTGAGAATCCGGCCAAAAGTATTGGTCCCCCTCTGACCATCCCGGTCGGTGCCGCACATAGTAGAGCCGTCCATCGGGATTCAGCTGGGGCACCTCATCGAGGTCAAGGTCGCCGTCCGCCGCACCAACCGCATACCAGAAGTCGTAGTCCAGCATGACCACGCGGACTGTGATCGGAACAATTCCGTCATACATCCACCAGCCAGTCGCCACGACAGTCTCCACACGTCGAGCGTAGGTCCAGGTTCGCCGGCCGACGCGGATGGTCGAGTCGCGATGCTGGGGCCGGGAGGTGGTGTCGGGCATCCTTTAGGCTCCTCGATCCTGACCGAGGCTTCCGCCATGTCGATGTTCGCCGCCCTGCTGGACCGGTCGTTTGTCCAGATCGGTGAGTCGGGTGGCCGCTTCTTCGACGAGGAGAAGGTTGCCGTGGTCACGGACGTCTAGGACAACACCTACCCGCTGTTCGGCGTCGTACTGTGCCGGCCGGGCTCGTCACGGCGCGGCCCGCGTGGGATATCCGATAGCGGCGAAGTCCTCGCGTAGATCCGCGACCGGTGACGCCGGGATTCAGAGCCCGCACAACGGTATCGGTGAGCGGGCGATGCCCCATGACGTGCGCGACACTTGCCCGGTCGATTTCCATCTCGTAGTAGTCACCGACGAACTCGACGTACCGGTCGATGATGTCGTCGAGAAGGATCTCCAGCATGGCGGTTCCGTCAGGGTCGGTGTCGTACGGTCCGCGTGCGGGTGGGAAGACGATGCCCTCACCAGCGTGCCAGCGATCATCCTCGGTAAGCCGCCAGAGCACCGCGGTGGCCAGGAACTGGCCCTCTCCGTCGCTGAACGCCGGCTCCTCGATCTGTGGACGGAACACCGCCGGCACTCCGTGAAGTAGCCGTGGCCACAACTCTCGATCCGAGTCGCGGTACGGAGACATCGCGGACTCGTGATCGAAGACGCGGACGAACGCACCGCCGGAGTTGAAGACGATGGCCCACTCGTCACTGCCGCCGTTGCTCATAAGTGCCGCTTCGTCGTCGCCCCAAGCCGTTGTATAGGTGATGTACGGCTCAGCCCCGTCGACAATGCGCTCGAGAATAGCGAGTGCCTTGCAGCGGCCACGGAGCACATCGATCGTCGGCAACTTCGTAGCGATTTCGTACACAGTCACTGGCTGACCCTATGCCAGCCGCCCTGGCGACGGGCGCCGGTGTAGTCCAGCGCCCGTCGCCAGGCCCGGTGGTCAACCGGTGCCCCGGCCGTGGTTCAGCGGCCGGTTGGATACGGTGCGGCGGCGGCCTTGGCGGCGGCCAGATACGCCGGCAGGTTGAGCTGCCAGAAGCTGTTGACGCAGGAGTACACCGGGAAGAATCCCCCGCAGCTGCCACTGCTCGGGCCCACCTCGATGGTGTATCCCGGCACACCCAGTTGCCCGTAGATCCAGTCGTCGGTGGCGCCCGGGGCGAAGTAGTTCAGACCACCGTCGCCGTGGACCACGTCGTAGTGGTTCGCCCGGGCCATCGCGTCGGCGATCGCTTTCAGGTCGTTGTTGTTGGGCGCCAGCTGGTTGGTCCAGCCGTACGGGTAGATGTCCAGCTGCGAGTAGCTGTGCACGGTGAGGAACGCACCGGTGGTCGATTTGCTGGCCGCGCTGAAGTCGGCCGCCGGCTTGGTGTCCCGGTAGATCGTGGCGAGAAAGTTCTGGATGCCCCGGGTCTCCGGTTCGCTTGCCGCACCCGTGCCGGGGTACGTCTCGTCGCACTTGGTGCCCTGATTGACGTCCCAGTGGTAGCTGGAGTTGCGGTTCAGGTCGACGCCGCGGCCCGTGCCGGTGCAGCCGTTGTCGTGGGCGTTCTTGCGCTGGGCGACCGGCCGGGTGGAGTTCGAGGCGACGATGTCGACGCCGTCGGGGTTGGCGATCGGGATGACCCACAACTCGGTGCTGTTCATCAGCGCGGTGACGTCGGTGTTGGTGCCGTAGTTGTTGACCAGGTGATCGATCCACCGGTACGACAGTTCGCCGGTGGCCAGTTCCCGTGCGTGCATCTGCGACATCACGGTGAACTTCGGCTTGCGGCCGGTGTTGGTCAGCTCGCAGTCACCCTGCTGGATCTTGGTGATGCACAGGGCCTGGATGTCGTGCCCGCCGCGACCCTGGGTCTTCAACCAGGACTGGCCGATGGTGTAGAGCTTGACCAGGTCGGGGTGCGCGGTGGACACCTGCGTGTTGTGCGCCTCGTGCCCGGCGGTGGTGTGGTAGCCCCCGTAGTAGGTGTTCGTGTCGGCCCGGGTGGAGCGGGAAACCGGCTGGTACAGCGGGCCGGTGTACTGCACGCTCAGGCCGCGCTGCTGCAGTCGCGCCACGGCGGCCGGGTCCGCCAGCACCGGCACACCGTGGTCCATCGGACCTTCGAGAACGTCGAAACCGGTGCGCTCCAGCGCGTGGGCCAGCACCGCGGGCTGCCGGTCGGCCGAGGTCACGAGGTAGTAGCCCGGCTCGGCGGCGGCCCCGGACCCGGCCGGCGCGTCCGGGGCGGCGCTGGCCGGTCCGGTGAGCGACGAGGGCATCAGGAGCGCGGCCGCAGCAGCGCCGATGGCCACCATCCGCGACAGCAGGGGTGGAACGGCACGGGATTCACTCATCGATACCTCGCGATCGGGAAGGGCGCACGATGTGCCCATTAGATCAATGTGGCTCGATGAAGATCAGTACCGGCGGCGTCATCCCATCGGTGTTATGAGCTGCGCGGCACGACCTTCGACCCGCTGGCCAGCCGGTCCCGGCCGGGACGTGCGGGGCGAGTACGGCCCACTCGGCGGCGCTGTTGTCGGACGGGTAGCAGCGAGGTCGATGACCGCCCTGGTAGATAAGGGTTTCAGGTGACAGCGGCCCAGGGTCTCGGACTTCGATTGCTCAGAGTTCGGTGCGCAGCGCCGCGATCGGCTCGATGGTCGCGGCCCGCCAGGCGGGATAGGTGCCGGCGAGGAGCCCGAGCAGCGCACCTGCACCGACGGCGCCGATCGGTATCCACGGGTCGAGCACCGGGCTCCACGACCGGACGGCGGCGACCGCGACGGTGACCAGGACGCCCAGCGACGTGCCCACGACGCCGCCGAGGATGCCGACCGTCACGGCCTCGACCAGGAACTGCACCGCGATGTGCCGGCGCAGCGCGCCGAGGCTGCGGCGCAGCCCGATCTCCGTGGTGCGTTCGAGCACGCCGACCAGCGTGGTGTTGGCGATGCCCAGCCCGCCCACCACCAACGACACCGCACCCAGCAGGAAGAACAGTGCCCGCAGGTCGTCGGCGACGCGGGCCCGGACCTGTTCCGGGTCGGGCGGGGTGCGCACGGCGAGCTGCTCGGGGGCGTTCGGCGCCAGCGCCAGAGCCGCCACCGCACCCACCGCGCGGGCCGCGCCGAGTGCGGTGTGCACGTGGACCGACGCCGGCGCGTCCAGCCCGAACGCGGCCCGGGCCAGGCCGTCGGGAATGAGGACCGCGTTGAGCAGATCCGGCTCGCGCTGAACCTCCGCCAGGATCCCGATCACCGTGAACGCGTCGTCGCCGATGAAGATCGCCGGGGAGTGCTCGACCCCGGTGATACCGAGCCGGTCGGCGGCGGCCCGGCCGAGCACCGCCACCCGGTCCGCGCGCGCGTTGTGGCCCGCGTCGAACCAACGGCCCGTGCCCACCACGCCCTGCACCGCGCCCAGCAGGCCGGGCGACCCCGCGAAGATCGCGAGGTTCTGGTCGGCCGGTTGGAGCGGGTCGACCACCGGTAGCCGGCGGACGGTCTCGTCGCCGGCGTCGACCGGCGTCATCGTGCCCGCGGCCAGCACGCCCCGCAGCCGGGTGAGCCGCTTCTCGGCGTCCCATGGAAGGACGTTGACGACCGCCTCGTCCGCCGCCCGCGCCGCCGGCGTGACCACGACCTCGGTGACCGCCAGCGCGTCGAAGCGGGCGACGATGTGGTTGCTGGCGGTGGTCGTGATGCCGGCGATCCCCACCAGCGCGGCGATGCCGAGCACCGTTCCGGCCGCGGTGAGCAGCATCCGGCCCGGGCGCGCGAGCAGCCCGGCCGTCGCCTCGTCGAGGAGGTCGACGATCGGCATGCGGGACCGGGGGCCACGGTGCCTCGCCGCTCGCAGCGCCGCCCTGATCGCCGCCCTCATCACCGTGTCCCGTCTCATCGCCGGGCCTGGGTGGTGCCGGCCGTCTCGGTGAGGACGCCGTCGCTCATCTCCCAGAGCCGGCCCGCGTGCCCGGCGACCTGGGCATCGTGCGTCGCCACGACGACGGTGAACCCGCGCCGGTTGAGATCGTCGAACGTGGCGAGGACCGCGTCGGCCGTCACGCTGTCGAGGTTGCCGGTCGGTTCGTCGGCCAACAGCAGCGACGGCTCGGTCACCAGCGCCCGCGCGATGGCGACCCGCTGACGCTCGCCGCCGGACAGCGTGTTCGGCAGGGCATGCGCCCGATGCTCCATGCCGACCAGTGCGAGCGCCGCCTCGGCGCGCTCGAGCCGAGCGCTCCGCGGCACTCCGTTGTAGAGAAGCGCGAGCACGACGTTCTCGACGGCGGACCGGTGGGGCAGCAGGTGGAAGGCCTGGAAGATGAAGCCGATCCGGCGCCCCCGCAGCGCGGTGCGGGCGCCGTCGGAGAGCGTCGTGGTGTCCACCCCGTCCAACCGGTAGCTGCCCGCGGTCGGGTGGTCGAGAAGGCCCAGCAGGTGCAGCAGCGTCGACTTTCCCGAGCCTGACCGGCCGGTCAGGGCGATGTAGTCGCCGGGCAGAACGCTGAGCGTGGTCGGCCGTACGGCCGTCACGGGCGGCCGCCCGGGGTAGGTGCGGGCGAGGCCGGAGAGCTCCACGACGGGGGTCATCGCAGCCCGAGCACCATCTCGTCGCCCTCGTCGAGGCCGCCGTCGATCGGCTCGACCTCCACGAAGCCCTCCGCCGACAGGCCGACCCGGACCGGCACGTCCTCCACCCGGCCGCCGTCGCGGACCACCCGGACGAGTGAACGCCCGTCCGCAGCCGCCGAGACCGCCGCCACGGGCACCGCCAGAACCTCGCCGTCGGTGGACTCCACGGGAATGGTGACCCGCACGTTCGTACCCGCGAGATCGGCCTGCTCACGGTCGGCGTCGCTGGGCCGGATGGTGACGGCGAAGCCGCCCTCGGCGGCGGCGCCGCCCTGGCTGTCGCCCTGCCCCTCGCCGGACGATCCGGTCGCGGCCGTGCCCACCGCCGTCACCGTGCCCGGCAGGTCGATGCCCAGCGACTCCTCGTCGAGCCGCGCGGCGTCGCCGACGGACACCAGCCGGCGCTGCGCGGCCGTCACCGTCGCCACCACCTCGAGGTCGGCGCCGCTCAGGACCAGCGCCGGCCCGGACGGCTCGTCGCCCACCCGGACCTTCACCTGCTCCACCCGCCGCGGCAGGTTGGGCAGGAAGACCACCTCACCGCGCGGCACCCGGGTGCCGACCCTGGCGCGCAGGGCGGCCACCGCGGCCACCGCGGCCCGGAGCGTCTCGGTGGCACGCGTCACCGCACCCTGCTCGGCCGTCGCGTTCGGCGATGCCCGCAGCTCGGCCAGTTGCGCCTCGGCGACCGCCAGCCTGTTCCGGGCTTCGAGCACGAGCAGGTCATGTGCCCGGCGGACGCTTGCCCGCTCCGCCGGCGGTGCGGCGGCGACCGCGTCTTCCCGCTCCGCGATCGCGGCGGCGACCGCCGCTTTCGCCAGCTTGACCTCGCCCTCGGCCGCGACGGTCTCGCTGTGGCGCGGCCCGCGGCGCGCGGCCGCCAGCGCGTCCTTCGCCGCGGCAAGCGCGTCCCGGGCCGCACGCTCCTGCGCCTGGGCCTCGGTCAACTGCTGCCGTTCCTCCGCGCGCGGCTCGACCGGGTCGTAGCCGGCCGCCTCGTACCAGGCAGTGATCGCCTTCTCGGTGCGCGCGTCGAAGGTGTCGTTTATCGGGCCGGGAGAGAATCCGAGTCTGGACAGGGCCCGTTCCAGCTGCCTGACGTCGGCGCCGCGCGAACCGAGCCCGAGCGACCGGTACATCGGGAGCTTGCCCGGGAGCAGAAACACCGGGCGCCCGGACACCTCGACCGCGACGGAGCCCGCCTTGAGCTCGGTGCCGACGGCGGGGATGCGGCCGGTCACCACCCGCCGGCTGCCGGTCACATCCTGCTGGCCGACGTCGGGGTCGACGAGCAGGTTGGTCGTCGCCGCATACCGCACGTCGCCGCGGACGACGATGGAGTTGGTGAGGGCCCGCCGCTCGACCGGGGCGGTGACGTGCTGCGGCCCCTGCGACCCGACGTCCCGGGTGGTCTCGGCCGGCGTAGCGATGCGGCTGCCGGCCACCCAGCCGACGGCGCTGCACAGCGTCGCGGTGCCGACGAGTAGCAGGAGTAGGCGGCGGCGCCGTCCCATGGCGGACAGCCGGCCGACCATCTGCTGATCATTCAGCCCGACCGTTGGCTGATCATTCAGCCCGACCGTCTGCTGATCACCCAGCTTCTGATCATCATTCAGCAGCTGATCATTCAGCAGTTGATCATTGGCTGGATGATCATTCGTGGGCGTATAACCGCGTGTTCGGCGTCGCCGGAACCACACGGATCCTCCTGTACTCGCGACCGACGATAGCGTTCCGGATGCGCGCCAACCCTACCCTGCCCCGCGCCGGCCCGCCGACCCGATGGCAGTTGTCCGGGTTGCGGCGTCATGGACCGGGATGTATGCCCGTACAGATGCCGTCAGTGGCGTTGACCCACCATCATCGAGCCCCAACAATAGGCCGGGGCCCAATTGGTAAGAATGGGGGTACGTCAATATGGCCCATCTAAAGCGATTGGCGGCGGTCTTTGTCGTCGCTTTCCTCGGTATCGTGATCACCGCAGTGCCTGCGCAGGCTCATGACTACGTGAGCTGGACCGGCAGCGGCTGCCTGTTGAACCTGCATCGCAACGTGGTCGGCGGGCTGGATAGCATTGCCGGCACCTGCAACGCTCCGGGCGACAACTATTGGCGGGGCACCGTCAAGGACAACCACGCCCCGAGTGACGGCCATTGCGTCTTTGCCGAGCTGGACGGCATCGTGATGGCGTCTTCGTGCAGCTCCGGCGGCACGACGTTCACGTTCCTAGATCCGCAACGCAACCAGTCGGCGCCGACCTGGATCTGCCGCAGCGACGAGGCGTATTGTCGGGGCGCCTCGAATGTAGCCTTCTAAAGGAGACGTCCGAAGAGACACAGGGGCCCCAGTGTCAGCCGGCCGGTCACACGGCATCTCGTGACCGGCCGGTCGGTCGTGGTTGATTCGGTCGGTCGTGGTTGATTCGATCGTTGTGGTTGATTCGGTCGTGGTTGATTCCAGCCTCAGGAGAATATCCGTGTCCAGCAGCCAGTTCCGGCGGCGCGGTGAATCGCGTCGTCGCCGAACGTCGTTGCGGTGGTTTGCCATTGCCGGTCTCGTCGCCGGCCTGGCCGCCTGCTCCGACTCCCCCGCGCCGCCGGGCGCCGCCCCCGCTCCCGGCGGCGCAGCCACCAGGTCGGCCAGCTCGGCCGGCGGGTCCGAGCGGCCGACGCTGATCAGTCTGCTCGGCCTCGGTGGCAGCACCGCGGACTACGGGCGCCAGATCAGCGCCACCGAGCAGGATCGACAGCAGCTGATCCGCGACTGCATGGCCAAGCAGGGCTTCCGGTACGTGCCGCACGTGGTGGCCGGCCGGCAGGCCAACCCGACCGGGCTGCCGACCGACCTGCCCGCCGACGAGTTCCAGCGCCGGTACGGCTACGGCATCTCAACCGGATTCGAGAACGCACTCAAGCTCAAGCCCAAGGCGGCCGATGTCGACCCGAACGTGGCAGTCGTCGCCGCCATGTCGGAATCCGAACGGGCGGCGTACCAGCGCGCGCTCGGCGGCGGCACCGCAGCAAACGGGAAACCCGCCGGCTGCCAGGGCGAGGCGTCGAAGGTCACCGACAAGGCGGGCGCCGTCGTCGAGCAGTTCGGCGACGAGTTGGGCCAGCTGTACGCCCGGGTCAACGCGGATCGCCGAATCGTGACCGCCGAGCGGGCGTGGGCCGACTGCCTGGCGAAGGCGGGCTATCCCTACGCCGACGAGGACGCGGTGCGCAAAGAGATCACCCGGCGGATGAACCCGCTCTACGATTCACTGAGCGGCGAGGACGTGCCCGACGGCGTCATCGATCTCTATCGGGACAGGCGGCTCACCGGAGCACAGCAAAGCCTGCTTGCCAGCGTCAAGTCGTTCGAATTGGCCGTGGCCACCGCCGACCAGAAGTGCGGCGGCGACCTCGACCGCATCCGGAAAGAGGTGCGCGACGAGTACGAGGCCGGCTTCGTCGACCAGCACCGCGGCGAGCTGCGCAAGATAATCCCCAACGCCGGCCTCTGACCAGGACGGTCGGGCCCGGACGGACTGATCGCGAAATCGGGTGCCGCACAGCTCGCCGATGTGCTCAGTGCTGCCGCCGCCGATCCTGTCTCGATGATTGCCTGAAGGAGCGAGCCGTCGTCGCGGGAGCGACTGGTGAATCGGGCGGCGTCGGAGCGTAGGCACGACGCGAGTGGCGGCGTATCGTCGGCGGTGGATGTGACGCCGAAACGGGGATCATGCTATGAGGCGTATCTGGACACCGTTCGCCACGATTCTGGCCACCGCGCTGTTGATATCCGGATGCGGTGACTCCGCGAATTCCGAGGGCGGTTCCACACCGTCCGACAAGGTCACCTACGTTACCGCCTTCGGTGCGGTCGGCCGCGACGCGTTCGCCTGGGTGGCGCTGGAGAAGGGCTACTTCCGGGAAGCCGGGCTGGACGTCACGATCCAGCTCGGCGCCGCCACCGGCGAGAATCTGAAGGTGCTCGCCGCCGGGCGGGCGCAGTTCGCGCACGTCGACCTCACCGGCGCCTGGATCCTCGCCGGCAAGGGCGAGTCCAAGGACATCCGCGCGATCGCCGCCGTACACCAGCAGTCGCTGGTCTCGATCGTCGCGTTGGCGGGCTCCGGCATCGCCCGGCCCAAGGATGTCGAGGGCCGGAAGCTCGGTGCCGCCACCGGGTCGGTCAACCAGTTGTTGTTCCCCGCGTACGCGAAGCTCGCGGGCATCGACTCGACGAAGGTGCAGTGGTTCAACGCGCAACCGGCGCAGCTGCCGACGCTGCTGGCGAGCGGCCGGGTCGACGCGCTGAGCACGTTCCTGATCGGGGTGAAAGGCATCGAGAAGGCGGCCGGCGGGAAGAAGGCGGTCGTCCAGCCGTACAGCGAGTATCTGCCGGAACTGTTCGGCAACGGCATCCTGGCACCGGTCACGATCACCCGGGACCGGCCGGATCTCGCCCGGCGATTCCGGGACGCCGCGCTGAAGGGCCTGCAGTACACCCTCGACCATCCGGAGGAGGCGGCGCAGATCCTGAAGAAGGCGCAGCCCGCCGCGGACGTGACGGCTGCCGTCGGCGAGATCACTCTGATGGCACCGTACGTGAAGGCCTCGGGCGTCATCGACCGCAAGCGGGTCACCGACGCGATCGCCACCCTGGAACGCAGTGGGCTCATCTCGCCAGGGCTGACGCCGGACTCGGTCGTGGACTTCAACCTGGCGCCGACGGGCTGACGCCGCGATGAACCACTCCACACCGCCGGGCTGTGCCGCGTATTCCTTCGACAACGACGACCCGGCCGCGACCGACCGGCACCGGCATCTGGCCGACATGCTGGACCCGTTCACGTTCGCGCGGCTCGCCGCGGCCGGCGACCTCACCGGCCGGAGTTGCCTGGAGGTCGGTGCCGGCGGCGGCAGCGTCGCAGGCTGGCTGGCGGACCGGGTGGGGCCGCACGGGCGCGTGCTCGCCACCGACCTCAACCCGCGTCACCTGGCCACCGACCGGGGATACGCGGTGCTGCGGCACGACCTGGTGACCGAGCCGGTTCCGGCACCGCCGTGGGACCTGATTCACGCCCGGCTGGTGCTGCTGCACCTCCCCGAGCGGGTCGAGATCCTGGGCCGGCTCGCGGCCGCCCTGGCGCCCGGCGGGATCATCATGCTCGAGGAGTGGGCAGCGGCCTATCGCGGGCTGGTGCTCGCCGCGCCGGACGCCGCGGCGGCGGCCCTCGTCGATCGCTACCAGGACGTTCTCGTCGAGCGGCTGCTCCCGGCGAACGGCAACGATCCGGGCTGGGCCGGGCAGGTGCACGCCGCGATGCTGGCGGCCGGGCTCTCCGATGTGGATACCGAGATCCGGTCGGCATCGTGGGCCGGCGGCACCGCGGGCGCGCTGATCATCGCGGTGAACGTCGCCCAGCTGCGCTCCGGGTTTCTCTCCGCCGGATTCACCGAGGAGGAGCTGGACAGGCTGTGCCGCCTGGCCGCGGACCCACGTCTGGTGGTACGCGGCCACTTCACGTACTCCACGATCGGCCGCCGGCCCGACGGTGCGTCGTGACCCCGGCGCGGGCCCGCTCCGCCCGGTGGCGCCCGCTTGGCCTGCCCGTTCTCGGCGCGGTCGGCACGATCGCGCTCTGGTGGTCCGCCACGGTGGTGTTCGGCATCCGCCCGTTCTTCCTGCCCGCCCCGCCGGACATCGTCGCCGCGTTCCGCGCGCAACCGGCGTACCTGCTGCGCGAGGCGGGCGCGACATTGACCGAGACGACCGTGGGCTTCGGCATCGCCGTGCTGGCCGGGCTGCTGCTGTCGGTGGCTCTGACCGTCTGGCGGGCGTTGGAACGCGCGACCCTGCCGGTGCTGGTCGCGCTGAACTCGGTGCCGAAGGTCGCGGTGGCCCCGTTGCTGGTGGTGTGGCTCGGGTTCGGGCTGCGGCCGAAGATCGTACTGGTGGTCCTGATCTGCTTCTTCCCGATCGTGGTGGCGACGATGGCCGGGCTCACCTCGACCCCGGCCGAGCTGGGCGAGCTGAGCCGGTCGCTGTCCGCGTCGGTGTGGCAGACGTACCTGAAGATCCGGCTGCCGTGGGCGCTGCCGCAGGTCTTCGTGGGGCTGAAGGTCGCCATCTCGCTCGCGGTCATCGGCGCCGTCGTCGCCGAGATCAGCAATCCCAGCGGCGGGCTCGGCGCGGTCATCGTGCTGTCCGGCATGTCGCTGGACACGCCGCTCGCTTTCGCCGCGATCGTCCTGCTGGCCCTGCTGAGCACCGCGATGTTCTATCTCGTCGTGGCGCTGGAGCGGCTGCTGGTGCCCTGGGCGCGGGACATCACCGGGTAGCGGGGCCGGGCATGATCAACCTGGACCGGGTCTCCCGGACGTTCCAGACCCGGACCGGCGACCTGGAGGCGCTCCGCGACATCGACCTGGAGGTCGAAGAGCATCAGTTCCTGGCGGTCGTCGGCCGCTCCGGGTGCGGCAAGTCCACCCTGCTGCGCCTGGTCGCCGGCCTGCTCACGCCGACCGCCGGGACGATCACCATCGACGGTACGCCGGTCCGACAGCCACGGCCCGAGGTGGCGCTGATGAACCAGCGTCCCGCGCTCCTGCCGTGGCGCACGGCGTTCGGCAACGTCATGCTGCCGGTAGAGATCCTCCGCCGGCCCCGGGCGGCGTACCGGGCGCGGGCGGCCGAGCTGCTCGACTCGGTGGGTTTGGCCGGGTTCCACCAGCGGCGTCCGCACGAGCTGTCGGGCGGCATGCAACAGCGGGTCGCGCTCTGCCGGGCCCTGATCCAGCAGCCGCGGATCCTGCTGATGGACGAGCCGTTCTCGGCGCTGGACGCGTTGACCCGCGAGGAGCTTGCTACCCAGTTGCAGGCCATACACATGGCGCAGTCGGTCACCACGGTCTTCGTGACCCACTCGATCCAGGAGGCCGTGCTGCTCGCCGACCGGGTGGTGGTGCTCAGCCCGCGTCCGGGCCGGGTGCGGCAGGTGCTGGAGGTCGACATTCCGCGGCCGCGCTCGTTCGGCCACAACGCACACCTGACCGATGTGGCGAGTTGCGTCGCCGAGCTGCACGATCTGCTGTTGCGGGACTAGAGACCTCTCTGGTCCGGCTGCCGCGCGGTCGTGGCGGGCCGGCACCCACCAGTCAGGTTTCATCAGCGTTTCGGTCGCATTGATGAATCTCGCCGCCGGTTCCAGGCGCCACTGTAACGTCGCTCACTGATCGGCTGCGTCCCATAAACAGGAAGGATTTCTTAGTTCTCAGGGAATTAACCTGTCGCGTGTTTGACCGCAGGTCGGCGCGGCGTCACGCATCGATCGAGAAATATCCGGGAAGCAAACTCGGCATTCCATTTCGGACCCGGGAACCGTAACCGGAAAGAAATATGGCGCAGGCGCTCGCGCACCACTGGGACTTTCCGGTTCCATGGAGAACGGTAATCGAATCCACGGCGCTGAATATCAATGCACCAGGGGGCAGCTATGACGGCTCCGTCCGAACCACCGGCCCGGGCAGGCGCCCGCCTGGCGTGGCGGCCGCTGCAGCGCTCGACGCGCGTCGCGATCATCGCGGCGCTCGCGGCCACCGTGTTCTATCAACTGTTCCTGCTCAACCCCGCCTACCGCGGACCTGGCTGGCTCTGGGTCACCATGCTGGCCGCCGAGGGCTTGACCGCCCTGCACCTGGTCGGCACGTGGTGGACCATTCTGGCCCACGACGACCGGCCCGAACCGGTGGATGCCACGGTCTGGCGCAACCGGCTGCGGGCCGGCGCCGATGTCCCGTCCATCGACGTGTTCATCACCGCGTACGGCGAGGAGCCGGCGCTGGTGCTGCGCACTCTGCTCGCGGCCCGCGACATGCACCTGACACACCGCACGTTCCTGCTCGACGACGGCGACAGCGACGAATTGCGCCGGATCGCGGAGGGCGCGGACGTCGGCTATCTGCGACGCCCGGGCGGCGCGCACGCGAAGGCCGGCAACGTCAACGCCGGGCTGGCCCGAACGGACGGCGAGTTCGTGGTCATCTTCGACGCCGACCATGTGCCCGAGGCGGGCTTCCTGCTCAGCATCCTGCCGCATTTCCAGGACCCGGACGTGGCGTTCGTGCAGTCACCGCAGTCGTACACGAACAACGTCAACCTGGTCGCGACCGGCTCCGGTGAGGCACAGCGAATCTTCTACGAGCTCGTCTGCCCGGGCAAGAACCACTTCAACGCCGCGTTCTGCGTCGGCACGAACGTGATGTTCCGGCGGGCGGCCCTGGACAGCATCGGCGGCATCTGGACGGGCAGCAACTCCGAGGACATCTGGACGTCGATCGAGCTGCACAAGCGCGGCTGGAAGTCCATCTACGTGCCGCAGGTGCTGGCCCGCGGGCTGGCACCGCAGGACGTCCCGTCGTACCTGAAACAGCAACTGCGCTGGGCCAGTGGCGGCTTCGAAGTGCTGCTACGCGGCCGGCTGTTCAAACGCGGCATCGGCCTGACGATCGACCAGCGCCTGCAATACCTGTTCTGCGGCACGCATTACCTGCTGTCCGTGGCG
Organism: Actinoplanes sp. ATCC 53533; assembly: GCF_003947245.1. Classification (NCBI taxonomy): domain Bacteria; kingdom Bacillati; phylum Actinomycetota; class Actinomycetes; order Micromonosporales; family Micromonosporaceae; genus Actinoplanes; species Actinoplanes sp. ATCC 53533. Next base: position 40,584 of record NZ_QHHV01000028.1, read on the forward strand.
ATGCTGACCTTCATGCTGTTCCCGGCGCTCTATCTGCTCTTCGCGCTGAGCCCGATCCGCGCGGACGGCGTCGCCTGGGCCACCCACTACCTGCCGTTCCAGGCGGCCGTGCTGCTGGTCACCTGGCTGCAGTCGGGCGGGTTCAAACCGTCCGCGATCGTCGCCAGCATCGGCGCGGTGCCCGTGCATCTGCGGGCGCTCGGCGGCGTGCTGATCGGCCGGCCGGCGAAGTGGAAGGTCACCAATGCCGGCGGCCAGGGTGCCCGGTCGCTGTGGGCGGTCATGCCCCTGGTGGCGCTTCTGCTGCTGAACGGCACCGCCATCGTGGTCGGCGTGCTGGTGATGGCCGATCCGGCGCCGACCTGGTTGTCCGTCGGCTGGGCCGCCATGATCGTGCTGATCCTCGGCCGGATGATCGTCGAATCGGTCACCGGCGGCCGGATCCGGCAGCACGCGACGGTGCCGGCCGCGCCGCCCGCGAACCCGCCCACCGGCGGGCAACTCGACACCCAGCCGCAGTCCGTCGCGGCCGCCGCCTGACCCAGGCCACCCCCCTGCCGAGAGAGGCACGACCATGAGCACCACGATCGACACTGCCATCGAACGCGACGAGAACCCCGCCGCACTGCTGAGCCCCGACGTCACAACCGGCCCCACGCCGACCCCACACCGGCGGCACCGGCTGCGCAAGGCGCTGCTGATCATGCGTACGAGCATCGTGGTTTTGATCTTGCTCGCGGCATCCGTCGCGGGCGGCACCCACATAGTGCGGCAGCGCCTCGCCGACCGGACGCTGGTGGACGCCGGCACGGCCGTGCTGACCGCGGAGCCGATCACCGTGGGATCGGCCGACGCGGCCGTCGTCACCCGGGTGCTGACCGCCGAGCGGAAGAGCGTGACCGCCGGCGCGGTCCTGGCCACGATCACCCTGACCGCGGACGGGCGTGCGCCGCGGGTCCAGGAGCTGCACGCACCCGCCGCGGGCGTCATCACCAAGATCAACGTCACACCCGGGCAGATCGCCCGCGCCGGCGAGCCGATTGTCACCCTGTACGACCCGGCCGAGCTTGCCTTCCAGGTCGACGTGGCGCTCGAGACGCTGCGCAAGCTGCGGCTCGGGATGACCGCCTATGTGACCGGGCCCGGCCTGTCCGGCCGGATCGCCACGACGCTGGAGCAGGTCGAGCCGAAGGTCGACACGGGCCAGCCGACGGCCACGCCGGACCGGCTCACCGTCGTGCTGCGACCGGATCCGGCAGCCCTCGCGACCGTGCGGACGCTGGTGCCGGGGCTTCAGTTCGATGTGGTCGTCGACACCACCACGGCCGTCGGCCGTACCCCGGCGGTGAACAGCGCGTGAGCCGCCGCCGAGGAGCCGCGACCGCCATGGCGGCGCTCACCGCGTTGACCGCGTGCAGTTCCGGGCCGGCCACACCGTCGCCGGGCCGGGGCGAGGCCGCTCAGGTGCGGAACGCCGGCCCGGTGATGGAGGAGGCCGCGACGCCGCGACTCGTCGTGCCGGCGGTGACCGGCCGCGGCAGCATCGCCGGCACCCTGCCGGCCGGCTCCGCCCCGACCAAGGCACCTGCCCAGGCCGGAGACCTCGCCGGCCAGGCGGTGCCGACCAACCAGTGGTGGAGCTCCGCGCTGACCGGGCCGCGCACCCAACCGATCTGGGCTCACCCGCTGGCCGTGCAGGCCGCTGCGGGCGGCCTGCAGATCAGCGGCGCACCCGTCACTGCCTCAGCGAACGCCATCATCACCCCGTTCCTGCCCGCCCTCACCGTCGGCACGGCCACCGGCGCGGTCACCGTCGTCGGCTACGGCGCCTTCCACGTCGTCCTGCGGGTGGGGCTGGCCGGTGGCGGCCGGGTCGACGTGACCCTGGTGCAGGGCAGCCCGGTGCTGTGGCTGCGCTTCCACGCGGCGGCGCCCACCTTGACCGGCGCCTTCCGCGACGTCGGCAGTTCGGCTACCCGGGCCCGGCTCGATGTCGCGGGCGGACGTTGGGATGTTCTCGGCGCCGGTCTGACGCTCACCGGGACCACCATCACCGGGTCGGGTGATCAGTTGGCCGTGGCCCGGGTGCCGGCCGGGGCCGAGCGGGAGAGCTGGGAACGGGCCAGCACCGGCGATCCGGTCGTGCGGACCACCGCCGCGATGGCGTACGACGCCGCGGCCGGGACGATCACCCAGACGCTCACCGCCCGCCGGGCCGGCGGCGGCACCGGGGCGTGGGCCCTGCTGCCGCACCAGCAGGCCGGCCTGGTCGCCGGGCCGACATCACTGGCCGGCTCCTACCCGGACTCGCGGGGGACGATGTCCCTGGTCGCGGGCGCCGCGGTGCAGGTCAGGGTCCCGATGCCGGGGCTGCTCACCGGCGTGCCGAAGATACCGCTGAGCGTGGCGGCGAACCGGGCCGTGCTGGCCGACCTGGACCGTGACCTGACCGACCCGCCCGGCGCGGGTGGCAGCTACTTCGGGCTCAAGGAACTCGGCCGGCTGGCCACCATCGCCGAGGTGGCGGCCGCCGCCGGCGCGGACGCTCAGCGTCGGACGGCGCTCGATCGGCTGCGGCCGCAACTGGTCGACTGGTTGACCCACGGGGGACCGTCCGACGGGCGCTACTTCGGTTACGACCGGACCTGGGGCGGGCTGATAGCGGTGCCGGCCGAGTTCGGCGCCCAGGACTACAACGACCATCACTTCCAGTACGGCTACCTGGTCCGTGCCGCGGCCGTGCTGGCGGCGGCCGATCCCGGCTTCGCTCGCGACTACGGCGACGTGGTCGACCTGGTCGTCCGCGACTACGCCGGGTCGCTGGCGATCGGCCCGGCGAGCGGAATGCCGCCGTTCCGGGCTTTCAACGCCTACCTGGGCAGCTCGGCTGCCTCCGGGTTCGCCCCCTTCGCGGACGGCAACAACCAGGAGTCGTCCAGCGAGGCGGTGGCGGCCTGGGAGGCGGTGATCCGCTGGGGCCTGGTCCGCGGCAACGCGGAGATGACCGGCTACGGCGTCGCCCACTACGCGCTGGAGGCAGCGACGGCCCGGATGTACTGGCTCGGCGCCGGGCTGACGCGCCAAGCCGGCTACGCGCACACGACCGCGGGCATCGTGTGGGACGCCAAGGTCGACTACGCGACGTGGTTCGACCCGAAGCCGGAGTCCGTCCTCGGCATTCAACTGTTGCCGTTGACCGCCGGCTCGTTCTACCGCGGACCGTCGGCCGCCCGCCAGCGGGAACTGGGCGACAAGCCCCGGGTGTGGGGCGACCTGTTCGCTGCGGACCTCGCCCTGTCCGACCCGGCGGCCGCCCGCCGACGGCTCGACGCGGGGGTCACCCGGGAGCCGAGCACCAGCCGGGCGATGGTCCGCTACTGGATCGAGACGCTGGCGGTGCTCGGGTCGCCACTGCCCGGTGCCACCGAGCCGGTAGGGGCCCTGGCGTTCGGACCGGCGAACGCTCCGCGGGTGATCCGGGCGCCCGGAGGGTGACGGCGGGCCGCGCTGCGGCAGCACAGAACGACGCGAACAAGGCCCTCCCCCTGACCCCGAGGCGCGCGAGCACCGCTGGCCGGCCCGAGCCGTGGACGGGGCCGGCGAGCGGGCCGGACCCGTCCGGCTCAGCGCTCGATCATCCGCATCTGGTCGTCGGTGTGGTGGCCGCCCTCGGCCGCGGGCAGCGCGTCGAGGGTGGCGATCTGCTCCCGGGTGAGCTCGATGCCGGCCGCGGCGCTGTTCTCGACCACCCGGCTCACCCGCTTGGTCCCCGGGATGGGCACGATGTCGTCGCCCTTGGTCAGCAGCCAGGCCAGGGCCACCTGCGCGGAAGTGGCACCCGTCTGGTCGGCGACCGCCCGCACCTGGTCGGCGAGGCGCAGGTTGCGCTGGAAGTTCTCGCCGGTGAAGCGCGGATTGTTCTTCCGGAAGTCGCTGTCGTCCAGCTTCTCCAGGTCCGCCGGGGTGCGCAGGCTGCCGGTGAGGAAGCCGTGCCCGAGCGGGGAGTACGCGACCAGGCCGATGCCCAGCTCGCGCAGCACCGGCAGCACCTGCTCCTGGTCGCGAGTCCACAGCGAATACTCCGACTGCAGGGCGGTGACCGGGTGCACGGCGTGCGCGCGGCGGATGGTGCCGATCCAGGCCTCGGAGAGCCCGACGTACCGGATCTTGCCCTCCCGCACCAGGCCGGCCAGCGCGCCCATGGTGTCCTCGATCGGGGTGTCCGGGTCGACGCGGTGCTGGTAGTACAGGTCGATGTGGTCGGTGCCCAGGCGCCGCAGCGAACCCTCGACCGCGGTGCGGACGTTGTCCGGGCTGCTGTCGATCGTCCAGGGCCCGCGCCCGCCGTGCGAGACGAGGCCGAACTTGGTCGCCAGCACCACCTGGTCGCGGCGGCCCTTGAGCGCCTTGCCGACCAGTTCCTCGTTGAGGTACGGGCCGTAGATCTCGGCGGTGTCGATGAGGGTGACACCGAGCTCGATCGCCCGGTGGATGGTGCGGATCGACTCGGCGTCGTCGCTGCCGGCGCCGGTGTAACCGTGCGACATCCCCATCGCGCCCAGGCCGATCCGGGCGACTTCGAGCTCACCGAGCTTCGCGATACGCATGATGGTCGCTCCGTCCAAGAAGGGGTGGATCAGGCCTCGGGGATCGGCCGGCCGAAGGTTTCGAGGGTGATGTCGGCGGGCTCCGGTCCGCCGCGCTTGCCGGTGTCGAGGCCGTCAATCGCGGTGAGCTGCTCGCCGGTGAGTGCGAAGTCGAACACGTCGAGGTTCTCCGCGATGCGCGCCGGCTTCGTGCTCTTCGGGATCGCCGAGCGGCCCTGCTGCAGGTGCCAGCGCACCATCACCTGAGCCGGTGACTTGCCGTGCGCCTTGGCGATCTCGCCGATCACCGGGTCCTGCAGGGCGCTGGTGTGCCCGGAGTCGCGATAGAACGTGATGCCGCCGATCGGCGACCACGCCTGCGACAGGATGCCGCGCTCGGCGCCGAACGCCTGCACCTCACGCTGGGCGAAGTACGGGTGCACCTCGATCTGGTTCACCGCCGGCACGACCGTCGCCCCGTCCAGCAGCGCGGTCAGGTGATCGACCATGAAGTTGCTGACGCCGATGGCGCGGACCTTGCCGTCAGCCAGCAACGTTTCGAGGGCCCGGTAGGCCTCGCGCGTCTTGTCGAAGTCCGACGGCAGCGCCTGGTGCAGGATCAGCAGGTCGATCTGGTCGACGCCGAGCTTGCCCGCGCTCTTGTCGAAGCCGTGCAGCGTCTGGTCGTATCCGTAGTCGCTGATCCAGATCTTCGTCTCGATGAACACCTCGGAGCGGTCGACGCCGGACTTGGCGATCGCCTCGCCGACCTGCCGCTCGTTGCCGTACGCGGCGGCGGTGTCGATATGCCGGTAACCGGCCGACAGCGCGGCCTCGACCGCGGTGCGGGTCTCATCCGGCGGGGTCTGGAAGACACCGAACCCGACGGCGGGCAGCTCGACGCCGTTGTTCAACCTCAGGTGCGAGATGGTGGGCATGGAAGCGTTTCCTCTCAGTTCCGGGGAAGCAGGCGGACGGTGACCGCGACTGCCTGCTCTCCCACGACGGAGCCCACGATGGCGGGCCCGTACCGGTCGTATTTGGCGTGGTAGGCGGCGTCGATGCCGGCGTGGACGCCCGGGCCGGCGGGCTCGGCGAAGACCACGTCGCGTTCCAGGCCGCCGGCGCGGATGCGGCCCACGCCGCTCCGCAGCGCGCGCACGTACCAGCCGTTGGCAGGGCCGCGGGCCGAGCGGACATACAGCTCGTCACCGGCGCGAACCACCCACATCGTCACGTACGGGCGCAGCGTGCCGTCCTCGCGCAGCGACGAGAGCTCCAGCTCCTCGGCGCGGCCGATCGCCGCCAATTCCTCGCCCGTCCACGACGTCGTCGTCGATTCCTGTGTCACAGCGTCCTCCCTCTCCTCCGTTGGCCAGCACACACCGCTGACACGTTTCCTGGGAGCCACCGCTGAAAGGGGTAACGGCAGGGACCCCTTCACGCCGGGCGAGCTGCCTAACCTGGGTCTATGGACAACCGCACCGAGGTACGCGCGTTCCTCAGCTCGCGCCGGGCGAAGCTCAGCCCCGAGCAGGCAGGTATCCCCCCGTACGGCAGCCGCCGGGTCGCCGGGTTGCGCCGCGGCGAGGTCGCCGCGCTCGCCGGGGTCAGCGTCGAGTACTACACCCGCCTGGAGCGCGGCAACCTCGCCGGCGCATCCGACAGCGTCCTAGACGCCGTCGCTCGCGCGCTGCAGCTCGACGAGACTGAGACCGCGCACCTGCACCACCTGGCCCGCGCCGCCGGCCCGACACCGGCCCGCGCCCGCGCCCGCCGCGACAAGGCGCCCGAGGTGCGGCCGGCGATCCACCGGGTGCTGGAGTCGATGACCGGGGTGCCGGCGATCCTGCGCAACCACCGCTTCGACATCGTGGCCGCGAACCCGCTGGGTATGGCCCTGTACGCGCCCATGTTCGCCGCGGGCGCGGCGCTGCCGGTGAACTCGATGCGGTTCAGCTTCCTGAGCCCGCACGCGCAGGCGTTCTACCCGGACTGGGCGCAGGTGGGCCGCTCCGCCGTCGCCGCGCTGCGCATCGCGGCGGCCCAGAATCCGCATGACCAGCACCTGATCAACCTCATCGGTGAGCTGTCCATGCGCAGCGACACCTTCCGCACCTGGTGGGCCGCCCAGGACGTCTACATGCACCGCCACGGCACCAAACGCTTCCGCCACCCCGCCGTCGGCGAGCTGGAGTTGGCCTACGAGGGACTCGAGCTCTCCGGCGACGAGGGCCTGACCATCGTGACCTACTCCGCCGAGCCCGGCACCCCCTCCGGCGACGGCCTCGCCCTGCTCGCCACCTGGGCCGCGACGCAGGAGACCGGCTCACGCCGGTAGAGGGGCCAGCTCCACCACCGTGATGTCGGCGGGCGCTCCCACCCGTGCCGGTGGGCCCCGGACGGCGATCAGGTCGATGAGACGTCGCCGCGCGTACCGGTGCAGGGCGCCGAAGGCAGCCAGGAACAAGCCCGCGACCAGAAGGAAAAGGCGATCATGGGGTCTCCCGGAGTGGGTCAGCGGGTGAGCAAGCCGATGCGGCGCAGCCAGGCCTCGACGGCGGGCTCGGCGCCGGCGACTTCCTCGCCGCGCACGGCGAGGCCCTCCCCGAGCCTGGCGCCGGGACAGGCCGCGGCGTAGTCGCGCTCGGTGGTCCCCAAACCGCTCATCGCGTACGTCGTGAGCGGGTGAACGGTCTTGCCGGCGAAGTCGAGGCCCTCGACCAGAGTTGTCATGATCATGGGCGCCCGGACGTTCCAGATCGGGCTACCCAGCAGCACCGTGCCGTACCGCTCGATCGAGCTCAGCGGGTTCGCGATGGCAGGCCGGGCGTTCGCCTCCTGCTCACGCACGTTGCGCGCGACCGTCGGATCGTAGTCGTCGGGGTAGGGGTCGGCGGCCTCGATGCGGTGCACGTCGCAACCGAGAAGGCGGCGAATCATCCCGGCCACCACCTCGGTGTTGCCGACGCTCAGCCGCCGGCGCCCACCGTTGAAGTAGTTCTCGCCCGCGCGCGAGAAGTACGCCAGCAGCACCGTGCCGCCCTGCGATCCACTGCTGGCGGCAGCGGACGCCGCCGGCGAAGCGGCGGGTGAGGCAGCCGGGGAATCGGTGCAGGCGCTCAGCAGCGAGCCGGCCGCCGTCCCGGAGACACCAACCAGTGCACCGCGCAGTATCGCGCGGCGCGGGTATGCGTTCGTCGCTTCCATCGGTGCTCCCACAGCGGGTACGGGCGAACTTCAACCCAGGAAACCCGCATCCGCGGCGTCCAGGGAGCCTCCGCTGAAAGGGGTAAGGACAGGGACCCCCACCTAGCTGAATACGGGCTTCGCACCCAACGCGTCAGCGTGGGCCGATGCCGTTGACACTGCGTCATCCCGCCGCCGAGCGGGGCCGTGCGAGGATCGGACGATGACCGATGCCGAGCAGGATGGATATCCAGCCGTCGACAGCCGGAACGGCTTCGGGCCAGGGCGGCGCACCCTGCTCGCCGCCGCCCGGGTGCTGGCCGGTGGCGGCAGCATCCTCCTCGGCCTGTACCTGGGCAGTATGAACGCCACCGCGTACGAGGCGGAGTGGAACGTCTCAGTGTTCTCCGGGGTGCTGATCGTCGGGGGGACGACCCTGATCGCGCAGGCGCGGCAACGGCCACGGGCAAGCCGGGCGGGCTGGATCGCCGGTGCGGCGGTCGGCGCCGTCGGGCTGTTGGCCAGCATCGTGACCCCCGTACAGGAGACTTGTTGCGACGCCGTCTGGGTCGTGAGCCTGGGGCTCCCGCTGCCGTGGACCACCGGTCACGGCGACACCTGGTCGCAGGCCGTCGGCGAGGCCTGGCGAGGCACCTGGGATCCGGTGTCCGCGATCGCGAACGCGATCTTCTGGGCGTACGCGGGCATGCTCGTCGCCGTCGTGATCGACCTGATCCGGCGGGCGAAGTGACCGGCGTGGACGCCGAAAAGCACGTCGCCGGGCCGGTCCCGGCTCGTCGCCCTCGAGAAGCGAGCATCCGCCGACGAATCAGGTAGTAGAACCTTTGATCAGGTCAGGAGGTGCGTCATGGCGCGGAAACCCTTCGCCTCGTCCGCCGATCTCGCCGACAAGCAGCAGACCCTTGAGGTGCTGGCCGACGGGGTCTATGCGCTGACCGCCGAGGGCGATCCCAACATCGGGGCGGTCGAGGGCGAGGATTTCGTCGTCTGCTTCGAGGCGCTGGCCACTCCGGTGGCGGCCCGGGAGTGGCTCGCCCTGCTGCGTCAGCACACCGACAAGCCGGTCAAGTTCCTCGTGCTGTCGCACTACCACGCGGTACGGGTGCTCGGTGCCAGCGCCTTCGACGCCGAGGTGATCGTGGCGCACGAGCGGACCCGCGAGTTGATCGCCGAACGGGGCAAGCAGGACTGGGAGTCCGAGTACGGCCGGATGCCGAGGCTGTTCAAGGAACCCGCCTCGATTCCGGGTTTGACCTGGCCCACGGCCACCTTCGCGGACCGGTTCACCATCGATCTCGGCGGCGACCGCGGTGATCTGGTGCTGCAGTATTGCGGGCGCGGGCACACCGAGGGCGACATCGTGGCGTGGCTGCCCCGCCGGCGGATCCTGTTCGCCGGTGACCTAGTGGAGGCCCACGCGGCGCTCTACACCGGCGACGCGTTCCACCAAGAGTGGTCGACCGGGACGCTCGACACGGTCGCCGGCTTCGGCGCCGAGACGCTCGTCGGCGGGCGCGGCGCGGTGGCGTCCGGGCGCGAGGCGGTGGACGCGGCGATCGGGCAGACCCGCGAGTTCCTGCGGGTGATGCTGCACGAGGTCGGCAGTGTGCGGCAGCGCGGCGGCACCCTCAAGGAGGCCTTCGAGGCGACCCACGCCGCCCTGGTCGACCAGTACGGCGGCTGGCCCATCTTCGAGCACTGCCTGCCGTTCGATGTCTCCCGGCTCTGGGACGAACTGTCCGGCGTTGAACGCCCGCGGATCTGCACCGGGGAGCGGGACCGCGCCGTGTGGCAGGAATTGCAGGACTGATGCCGAGCCCGGTGGTGGTACTCGGCAACGGCCCGGTGGGCCAGACCGCGGCGCTGCTGCTGGCCCGGTGGGGTGCCTCCGTGGTCCTGCTCGATCAGCGGCCGCGCCGCGACCCGGTCGGTTCCAAGGCGATCGTGCAGCAGCGCGACGTGCTCGACGTGTGGGAGGCAGTCGGCGCCGGCCGCCGCATCGCCGGCCAAGGCCTCACCTGGACCGTGGCGCGCACCTTCCACCGCGACCGGGAGTTGTTCAACTACACCTTCGCCGACCCCGGCCGGTCCCCGTTTCCGCCGTTCGTGAACATCTCCCAGACGCGCACCGAGGAGATCCTCGACGAGCGCATCGCCGCCGAACCCCTCATCGACGTGCGCTGGAACCACCAGGTGACCGGCATCGCCCAAGACAAGCAGGGCGTGACGGTGCAGTGCGGAGCCCGGGTGCTGCGGGCGTCGTATGTGGTCGCGTGCGCCGGAGCCCGCGGCGACGACGTAAGGCGCATGCTCGGGGTCAGCTTCGACGGGCGCTCCTTCGACGACCGGTTCCTGATCTGCGACATCCGCACCGACCTGCCCGGCTGGGCGAACGAGCGCCGCTTCTACTTCGACCCGCCGTGGAACCCCGGACGCCAGGTCCTCATCCACCCCTGCCCGGACAGCACGTTCCGCATCGACTGGCAGGTGCCGGCAGGCGAGGACGGAGCCGTCGGGGTGGACCCCGCCGGCCGCGACACGCGAATCCGAGCCATCATCGGCGATCGGCCCTACGAGCTGGTGTGGAGCTCGGTGTACCGGTTCCACTCCCGGGTCGTGGACCGGATGCGGGTCGGCCGGGTGCTGCTCGCCGGCGATCTGGCTCATCTGGTCTCCCCGTTCGGCGCCCGCGGCCTCAACTCCGGCGTCCAGGACGCCGAGAACGCCGCCTGGAAGCTCGCCTTCATCCTCCACGGCTGGGCCGACGAGTCGCTGCTCGACAGCTATCACGACGAACGGCACGCCGCCGCCCGCGAGAACCTGGACGTCACGGACGCCACCATGCGGTTCCTCGTGCCCGGCACCGAGGCCGAACACAGTCACCGCCGGGCTGTCCTGGCGGCGGCCGGCACCGACCCCGCCGCCCGCGCCGCGGTCAACTCCGGCCGGCTCGCGGAGCCCTTCTGGTACGTCGACTCACCGCTGACCACACCCAACCCCGACCATCCGTTCACCGGACGGCCACCGCGCGGAGCCGTACCGCCCGCCGGCCCCGGCATCCTGGTGCCCGACGCGCCGGTCACGATCGGCGGGCGCCGCACCCGGATCCGGCAGCTCGCCCGCGACGGCTTCCTGCTGCTGGCCGGCGACCGGGTGGACGCCGGCACCGTCCACGCCGCCGCACAGCGCGCGACCTCGGCACCGATACGGCTCGAACACATAACCGACATCGACGATGACACCGCGCTCGGGGCCCGGCCCGACGAACTGTGGATCATCCGACCGGACGCCCACGTCGCCGCGGTGCTCACCGGCCCAGACCCGGCCGCTGTCCACACGGCATTGCGCCGTGCGGTCGCCGCCGACACCACGACGACTGAGGAGGAAGGCCATGGCGCACTACCGGCTACTCGGTGACGTCCCACCGAAGCGCCACACCCAGCACCGCCGCCCGGACGGCGGCGCATACGGTCGTGACATCGGCGCCGAGTCCTTCGACGAACTGGCCTGCGAGGACCCCGGCTACGCGTGGACCTGGGCCGGACGGGGACCGTCATGAGAGCCCTTTTCGCCGGGCTGTTCGACGACGCGGCGCTGTTCCCGCCCGGCAACGCAGCCATGCGCGCGGCTGTCCCGGCGCATGTGGCCCACCGCGCCGCCTGGTACGCCGAGGTGGTCGGGCCGTTCATCTGCCCGGACACGCGACTCGCCGAGCTGGCCCGCTGCGACGGCCGGGTGCCGGTCAGCATCATCGTCACCGGCGGATCGACGACCGTCGACGCCGCTGTTCGGCAGATTCCCGCGGACCGGCTCGCCGCCCTCGAGATCCCGTCGCCGTCGCCCACAGCTTGACGCCCGCTCTACCCACCGGGATACCGGTCTACGTGGAGGTGCCGTGGGGTGCGGCCCAGCCGGGCGCCCTGGACGCACTTGCCGGCACAGGGGCGCACGCGAAGCTTCGCACCGGCGGCAGCACGGCAGCCGCGTTTCCCACGGAGGCTGCACTCGCCGCCGCGATCGCGGGCTGCCTCGACCGCGATCTGGCGTTCAAATGCACCGCCGGGCTCCACCACGCCTTGCGCCACAGCGCCTCCGACACCGGCTTCGAGCACCACGGATTCCTCAACGTGCTCCTCGCCACGGCCGCGCTGCTCGACGGCGCGGACACCACGCACGCCGCTGAGATACTCGCCGAACGGTCCGCCGACGCCCTCGCCGACGCGGCCCGGCGGCTCAGCGAGGCGCACGTCGCCCGGCTACGGGACGTTTTCCGATCGTTCGGCACCTGCAGCATCACCGAGCCGCTCACCGACCTCACCGCGCTCGGCCTGCTCGACCCCCCAGCGAGGTGAACCTCGCGTGCGCCGGACCGGTCACCGGGACAGACCGAACGGCTCGGCCTCCCTACCGCAGGGCATACGCCTGGTCGAGGGTCTGCTGGACCGCGTTGCCGGCCCGGTCCCACGCCTCGAACTTGAGGCTGACCCGGCCCGATGGCGCGTCGGCCAGCCTCGGGTTCCGCACGGTCACCTGATAGGCGTCGCCGTCCGCCCGTACCGTCCGGGCCGGCGACCAATGCACCCCGCCGTCCACCGACGACCAGGCCCGCAGGCCGGCGAGCTTCGCCGGCGCGCCGGGCGCGCCGCCCTGCGTCGTCACGGTGAAGGTGTGCGCCCGGCCCGCCGGCGCCGAGTCGTCGGGCGCGAGACCGAGCCGGTAGCCGAGGTGGATCAGCGGCTGCCAGGCACACGGGGTGGTGTCGCCGTAGAGCAGTTCGTCGATGCACCAGTACGGGGCGTTCACCTTGTCGGTGGCCGGAGCGGCGGAGCGGAACGTCCAGGTGGTGTTGACCGTCCGGGCGAAGGCCGGTTGCGGCGATCCGGTGGTGTAGCTGTCGGTGAGCCGGTAGGTCGCGGCGCCGGCGGGCAGTTGGTAGTAGGTCAGGCCGGAGGCATCCTGCCGCGGCGGAAGCTCGGTGCCACCGGAGTAGAGATGGACCTCTTCGGTCGGGTTGTCCTCCTGGATGCTGTGGCTCGGGTCGCTGCGACCGGCATACTGGCCGACGCCGAGCGGGGCCAGCGAGCGGACGCGCAGGATGTCACCCTGGCGGCAGCCGTCGCAGGGCCAGAAGACGGCCGCGTCCGCCGGAGTCTGCGGGCCGACCTGCGCGTTGACGGGCAGGCTGGGCTCGTTCCATTCCTCCCGGCCGGTGCCGGGTCGGGCAAAGCCACGGTACGCGGTCTCGACGCGCAGACTCGACCGGGCCTCGAACAGGTATTGCCGCCACCACAGCACATCCGCGCCGGTGGTGCTGTAGTACTCGGTTCGCCGGCCGTGCCCGGGGAAGCTGTGTCCTACGTGGATGCTGTAGAGCTGGCCGGGCAGGTAGGTGAAGCTCGCTTCGTTACCGTCATCGTGGGGTCCCCATTTCCCGGCCGGGGCCGGGGTCTGCGCGTGGTAGGTCGTCTCCAGCCGGGTCAGGTCGCGCTCGCGCGGGTGCGGCGTCATCGAGGCGGGGACGCGGTCGTATTGGTAGTTGACCAGCTTGTACTCGTACGGGGTGGTGATCTGCGCCTTGATGTCGGCGGTGGGGCGCGCGGAGCCGGCGAGGGCCGCCGCGACCCGCGCGCTCTCCCGGAAGTCGAGATACAGCAACGGGATCGGGACGCCGACCTGGTCGGTCAGGTTCGACAGCGCGGCGATGTTCGCATCGGTGAGCACGCCGGCCGCCTTGGCCGCCACCGCCAGCTCCACCGTGGACTCGATGGCGGCGCCGCGCAGGAAGACCAGGGCACCCGCGACGTCCCGGCCGGCCCGCAGTTCTGCCTCGGTGACCACCCGCAGCCGCCGGTCCGTCGCGAACTTGGGGATGTACCCGCTGCTTTCCCGGGTGTAGACGGGGCGCAGTGTCACCCGTTCCCGCCCGTTGACGGTAACGGTCGCCTGCGGGGCGGTCAGGATCTCGTTGACGCCGATCGCGAACTTCCCGATGGTCACCGGCTCGCTGGGGAACACCCAGACCTGGCCCACCGCGACCGTCCAGAAGCTGCCCAGGAAGAACCCGTAGTAGTGCTGGCCGCCGGTCGTGACGCGCTGCCAGTCGAGGTTGATGTTGACGGCGGTCGACGGTTTGGGGGTCTCGAAGCCGACGGGTACGGACTTGTCCATGTCCAGGGTGATGGTCCGGTCGCCGGTCAGCAGGACCTCTGGCCGGTTCAGGAAGGTCGTCTGGGTCCGGCCGGTGCTCAGCTCACGCCAGCTGATCTGTCCCTCCACCGAGTACGCGCCGCCCTCGGCCAACCGCAGCTTCGACTCGTACGTGTTGGGCTCACCGTCCACCGCCCGCCAGTTGTTGGTGTTGGTGGTGATCGGCTCCATGGCCAGTTCGGGCACGGTGTCGTTGACCCGGAGCGTGGTGATGCCGGAGAACGCACCCGGGAAGAGATAGCGGCCCTTCCCGCCGATCAGCCGCACCGTGAGCGTGGCCTGCTTCACCTGGGACTGGAAGCCGATCGGCACCATGACCTGGTCGCCGCTGGGGCTAGCGGCGACCAGGCGTCCATTGTGGAGCCCCTTACCGGCCGGGTTCGGGTCCAGGGTCAGCCGCACGCCGGCTGTCCCGCCCGCCGGCACCCGTACCGTGGTCTGCTCCAGGGAAACGACCCCGGCGGGCGCCGGGCGTCCGTCCGGGCCCGCCATCGTCGCGGACAGCGACAGGTCGACGTCGGCCGAGCCGCTGTTCCGGTAGGTGATGGTCTTGGTCAGCTTCTCGCCGGCGGGCGGGTAGGTGAACGCCGTCGAGACCGACGGGGTGTCCACGAACACCCGCTGGCCGATCGCACGGGCGATGTCGACCCGGCCGGCACCCTCCTGGTAGACGGAGCCCGCGGTGTTCTTCGCGCTCCCGATAAGCGCGGTTTTGAGCTGGTCGGCCCGCCACTCCGGATGCTGCTGGGCGAGAATGGCTGCCGCGGCGGCGACGTGCGGGGTGGCCATCGAGGTGCCGGACGCCGCGGTGTAGTTGCCGTCCACGGGGGATCCCATCGAGGTGCCGGCGGCGCGGGCCGCGACGGTCCGGACACCGGGCGCGGTGATCTCCGGCTTGACAGCGAAGTCGCCCTGACGCGGTCCGCGGCTGGAGAAGTCGGCGAGCTTGTCTGCGGAGTCCACCGCGCCGACGGTGAGCGCGGCGGTCGCGGCACCGGGTTGGGCGACCGTACGCGTGTCGGGCCCTTCGTTGCCGGCCGCGATGACGAAGAGGGTGCCGTATTCGGCGGTGAGATCGTTGACGGCCTGGCTGACCGGGTCGGTGCCGTCGGACGGGGCACCGCCCAGGCTCATGCTGACGACCCGGACCTGAGCGGCCTGCCACTGCATGGCGGCGATGACGGCCGAGTCGGTGCCGTTGCCCGAGTCGTCCAGGGCCTTGGCGATGCTGAGCTTGGTGTTCGGCGCCACGCCCCGGTACATGCCGTTCGAGGCGGCGCCACTGCCGGCGATGATGGAGGCGACGTGCGTGCCGTGACCGTGCCGGTCGGTGACGTCCTCCGGCGCGTCGCCGCCCGGCTGGCCCGCCTCCACGAAGTTCCGCGCGGCGGTCACCTTGTCGCGCAGGTCCTGGTGGGTGGCGTCGATGCCGGTGTCGATGATGCCGACACTGACGCCGGTGCCGTCCAGACCCGCCGCCCAGGCGGCCGGGGCCCCGATCTGCGCGGCGCTGACGTCGTCGGACGCCGTTACCTTGCCGTCGAGCCACACCTTGCGGAGGCCGGCGCCGGCACGAACGGCGTCCCAGAACTCGCTGGCGGCAGGCTTGCCGACCCGGACCGCCGCGCCGTTGACGCTCGGCAGCGCCGTCGCGGAACGGGCGCTCGGCAGGGCTTTCGCGCTGCGCGCCAACCCTCGCGCCGACGACTCCTGCGCGTACTGCACGATGACCGGCAGTTCGGCGGTCTTGTCGTTGCCGTACCCGTGGGAAGCCAGGTAGGCGACGTCGAACAGGCGCCGGTCCAGGCGGCCCGCCCGCACCGGTTGCTCGGCGTCGCTGGGCAACAGGTAGTAGCCGTCCCCCTCGGTGTACCCGCGGAAGGTGACGTCGTCGCGCCCGGCGCCGGGAGTGACCGTCGTGCCGGCCCGGCCGGCGCGGTCGACGGTGTACCGGACGGTGTCGCCGGTGATGAGCGTGAGGGTGACGGCGTTTCCGCCGCCGAGGCCGCTCGGTTTCGGGGCAGCCGACGCGGGCGCGCCCGGAACGTCCACCGCCAGCGGCAGCACCAGGAGGAATGTGACGAGCCAACGACGCCATGAGGAGGGGGTCACGAGGACGAGTGAACGGCTTCGAAGGTCATTTCGTCTAGACTCCCGGGTGGCCGGAAGCGGCAGGCGCCCAATGTGGACAGGAGGGACCGTGCTTGAGGCGGTCGGTGTCAGTGCCTTCGAGGAGCGGGTATACCGTGCCCTGCTCAGCCTCACGGATTCCACCGCGGCCGACCTCGCCGCGGCCCTGCGGGAGCCCGCGCGCAAGGTGAGCCCGGCACTCGCCCGCCTCGAAGAGCTGGGCCTGGTACGCCGGATGGAAGGGCGGCTCTACACCCCGGTGTCGCCGGAGGCAGCGATCGGCATGCTCGTCAACCAGCGGCGGGCCGAGCTGGACGAGGTGCGCGGCGTGTCCGCCGAGTTCGTCGACGCGTTCCGGCTCCGGGACCTGCGCAACCATCCCGCCCACCCGGTCGAGGTGGTGTCCGGCCTCGACGAGGTGCGCCGGTTCAGCGTGGGCATGCAGCACAATCCGGAGAAGTCGGTGCTGTCCTTCGACAAGCCGCCGTACGCCACGCCGCCCGCCGGATACGACGAGGTCGCGGCGGAGCGGCCGCTGCTCGAACGCGGCGTCGAGATGCGCGTCATCTACGAGCGCCCGGCGCTGCAGCTGTCCGGGCGCCTCGCCAACGTCACCGAACTGATCCGTCTCGGCGAGAAGGCCCGGACGCTGCCCGCGCTCCCGGTGAAGCTGTACGTCTACGACCGGCGGCTCGCGATCGTCCCGCTCTCCGGCAACCATGTCAGCGAGGCGATCGCCGTCATCCACCCCTCCGCGCTGCTCGACGCGCTGATCGCGCTCTTCGAGGCGTACTGGGAACAGGCGACGCCGATCGTCGCGGTGCCGGCGCGCGCCACGGACGGCCTCGGCCCGCAGGAGGCGAGGGTCCTGACCATGCTCGGCGCGGGCCTGAGCGACCAGGCCATCGCCCGCCAGCTCGGCGTGAGCCTCCGAACGGCCCGGCGCCGGATCACCGCGGTGCTGGAGCTGCTGCACGCTTCGACCCGCTTCCAGGCCGGCGCGGCCGCCGCCCACCGCAGCTGGATCTGACGCCCGCACGGGAGCCAGCCATCCGGCCCGCGCCCGGCGGGATCTTCGCGTCAGCGGGCTAGCGCCTGTTCGAGTTGCGCCTTGGTCATCGACGAGCGGCCGGCGATGTTGCGCTGCCGGGCCTCGTTGTAGAGCTGCTCCTTGGTGCGGCCCTGCGCGCCGGTGTGTGACCGCTTCCCGCCGCGGTGGCCGGACGACACGTCCTGCACCGACGACCGGCTCGCGGTCCGCGACTCGCCGGCGCGCGCCCGCTCCTTGTTGACCGTACGCGCGGCGATCTCCTTCGCCCTCTTGGTGGACCCGCCGCGCTGCTCGACGCTGTCCTTGATGTGCTCATACTGCCGTTCTCTCTTCGGGCTGGAGCCTGCGGGCATGATCGCCTCCCGATGTCGTGACTTCCAAGGGTGCATCCCCACTTCCAAGGGTGCATCCCCGCGAAATGCGCGACTAAACGTCAGCGCGATCCGCCAGGTTTCCCCTCCCCCGTGCGGGGAACGCCAAGGGCACAGACCCGAGGATCACGAGGAAGTACGATGACCGACAACGAACCCCAGCAGCAGCCGCCCGGCAACACCACGCAGATGCGCCGGCAGCCCGACCACGGCGAGGACAGCTACCGCGGCAGCGGCCGCCTCACCGGGAAACGGGCGCTGATCACCGGCGGCGACAGCGGTATCGGCCGTGCCGTCGCCCTCGCCTTCGCTCGCGAGGGCGCCGACGTGGCGATCTCATACCTCAGCGAGGACGACGACGCCCGGGACAGCGCCGCCCTGGTCGAGAAGGCCGGCCGCCGGGCCGTCCTGCTCCCCGGCGACCTCACCCGGCGAGAGCACTGCCAGGACGTGGTCGACCAGAGCGTCCGCGAGCTCGGCGGCATCGACGTGCTGGTCAACAACGCCGCCTTCCAGATGACCCACGAGACCGTCGAGGAGATCACCGACGAGGAGTGGCAGCACACGTTCGACACCAACATCACCGCGATGTTCCGGCTGGTCCAGGCCGCCCTACCGCACCTGGGCGAGGGCGCCTCGATCATCAACACCAGCTCGGTGAACTACGACCAGCCCAAGCCAACGCTGCTCCCCTACGCCACGACCAAGGGCGCGATCGCCAACTTCACCGCGGGCCTCGCCCAGATGCTCGGCGACCGTGGCATCCGGGTGAACGCGGTGGCACCCGGCCCGATCTGGACGCCGCTGATCCCCTCGACCATGCCGCCCGAACAGGTCGCGGAGTTCGGCAGGAACACCCCGCTCGGCCGGCCGGGCGAGCCGAAGGAGGTCGCCCCGGTCTATGTCCTGCTCGCCTCGGACGAGGCCAGCTACATCTCGGGGGCGATCATCCCGGTCACCGGCGGCAAGCCGATCCTCTGACTCTCGCGCCCGGCGCCGAAGTAGCCGCCCTGAGCGAACCCTGACCCCACCGTGACACCGCTGCGGAGTCTCCTCGGCACCACCTTCTACCCGAGGAGCGTTCCACGATGTCCGTACCGTTCACGTCAGTGCAGCCGAGGCGGATCCTGGCCTTCGGGGCCGCCACCGCCGCGGCTGCCGCCGCCGTCCTGCTGGGTGGTGCGACACCAGCCCAGGCCATCGCCAATCCGACCGTGGTCAGCGTGGTCACCGCGGCCGGCGCGGCGGGGAACGCCTCCGCCACCGCCTCCTGTCCGCCCGGCCTCACCCTCGTCGGCGGCGGCGGCCGGATCGCCGGCGCGGCCGGCCTGGTCACGATGACCGACGTGATCCCCGACGTGGCCGGCAACCTGGTGACCGTCAACGGCAACGAGACCGGCGCCGGCACCGGGGTGGTCTGGGCTGTCGAGGCGATCGCGATCTGCGATCCGGTCATCGTCGGCGTCGTCCGGGTCTCGGCCGTGTCCGCCCTCGACGGCGTCGCGTCGAAGGCGGTGACGGCGTTCTGCCCGGCGAACACCAGCCTCACCGGCCTGGGATATCAGCTGCGCGGTGCCGGCGGCGACGTCTTCCCCGACGACGTCGTTCCCACGCTGAGCAGCGCGACGGTGGCCGCCTTCGACAACGGCGCGGGCGCCACCTGGTCGGTGGAGAGCTTCGCGTTGTGCGCCCCGGTGCCGGCGGGAGCGGTCCCGTCGATCGAGACCGCCAGCACGGGGCTCAACGCCAACGCGGCCAAGACGATCACCACGCCCGGCTGCGCCAACCCCGACCGTACGGTCGGTACGGGTGCCCGGATGACCGGCGCCATCGGCAATGCCATCGTCACCCAGATGGCGCCCAACCCGGTCGCCACCCGAGGCGTCGCGAGCGCCGACGCGTACAACGGTTTCGCCGGCAACTGGCGGCTGGAATCCTTCGCCATCTGCTGGTAGGGCCGGCGGTTCACCCTCCACAGCGGAACCCCTCGGAGCGCCGGCACCCGCCGGTGCTCCGAGTCGCGGGGGCCGGCACAGCTCAGCTGCCGTACGCGATAGCCCGGTCCGGTGCCACGAACCCCGGATAGCCGCTGCCGGCCGCGGCCCGCAGACTCCGGGCGACCGCCGAGACGACCTGTGCCTGGACCGCGCTGCCGACGTGGTCGGACGGATCGGCGGGATCATTGGCGATGCCCGCCGCGGCCGCCGTCGGGGTGAATCCGACGAACGTCTCGGTGGTGTTGTTCTCGGTGCTGCCCGTCTTGCCGGCCACCGGGCGTCCGCCGAATATCGCGTCCACCTGAGCCGCCGTGCCGCCGTCGCAGGTGCCGTACGCGCTCTGCTGCCCGACCGGGCAGCGGGCCGCGTCCGCCGCCGCCCGGGCCACCTGGACCGGGATCGCCTGCCGGCACCCGCCCGGGACCGAGACCTGGGCGTGCTGGGCGTCGGTGATCGATTGCACCGGCACCGGCGCGCAGTACCGGCCGTCGGCCGCGACGGTCGCGTAGGCGGCGGCAAGCTCGAGCGGCGTGGTGTCGGCGACGCCCAGGGTGAAGGAGCCCCACCCATCCGCGTCGGTGGCGGCCATCCGCGCGTCGGCGGGAGCGGCGAGACCGATCCCGAGGTTCTTCGCCTCGGCGACCGCCGCTGCCGGGCCGACCTGCTCCTCCAGATGCACGAAGTAGGTGTTGACCGACCGGCCGAAGGCGTCCCACATGGTTCGATGGCCGTCCATCCAGGCCGGGTTGGCATTGCCCGGGCAGTACCTGCCGCCGCAACTGTCCGGGCCGGCATCCGGCCAGTGGGTGACCAGCTTGGCGGGGGCGTCGAAGGCAGTGTCCAGCGGCATTCCCGCCCGCAGAGCGGCGAGCATGGTGAAGAGCTTGAAGGTCGAACCGGCCGGGTAGCCGTACACCGCATCGCCCCCGCTGATCAGCGGGTTGACGGAGTCGGCGCGAGACTTGCCGGTCGCGTAGTGCCGGTTGACGGCGAGCGCGAGGACCTTGCCGGTGCCCGGCTGGACGACGGCGATCGGCAGGGTCTTGCGGTTGGTCAGCGAATACACGGCGCGAGCCTGCGCGGCGGCGGCTTTCTGGACGCCGGGGTCAAGGGTGGTGACGATGGTGTATCCGCCCCGGCGTAGTGCGTCGTCGCGCTGCGCGGTGGTCGCGCCGAACTCCGGCTGGGTGTCCCACCAGCGTTGCACGTAATCGCAGAAGAAACCCCAGCCAGCGGCGACGCCGGCCGATTCCGTGCAGCCCGTTCGTGGGGTCGCGCCGGCGAAGGTCAACTTCTCCGCTGCCGCGGCGGTCTGCTGGGCCGGGGTGATCATGCCGGCCTTGGCCATGGCGCCCAGGACATAGGTTTGCCGGGTACGGGCGCGAGCACGATCGCCGGTGATCGGATTGTCCGTGTCCGGTGCCTGCACAGTGCCCGCGATCAGCGCCGCCTGGGCCAGGTCCAGCCGTGCCGCCGGGATGCCGAAGAAGCGCCGGCTGGCGGCGGCGATCCCGTAGGCACCGTCGCCGAAGTAGGCGATGTTGAGGTAGTCGCGCAGGATCTGCTGCTTGGTGAGGTGTTGTTCGAGCTGGATCGCGTACTCGGCCTCGTGCAGCTTGCGCGCCGGCGTGTCGCCGGTGGCGGCCAGCCGCTGGGCCGGGGTAAGGCTCGGGTCATCCTTGAGTTCGTTGCGGACCAGTTGCATCGTCAAGGTCGACGCGCCCTCACTGGCCCGGCCGTGGCGGGCATCCGTGACGAAGGCCCGCAGCACGCCTCTCGGGTCGACGCCGCCGTGCTGGTAGAAGCGGGTGTCCTCGGCAGCCACCATCGCGTTCCGCATGACCGGCGCGACCTGCGCCAGCGCCACGTCCTGCCGGTCCTCGTCGTAGAACGTGGTGATCAGGGTGCGGCCGTCGGCGGCGTAGACCCGGGTGGCCTGCGCGGTGACCGGGTCGAGCAGCTGCGAGGGCAGCGCGGCGTGCAGCAGGCCGGTCCAGTACGCCGTGGCGGCACCGGCCGCCGAGCCGAGTGGCACAGCCAGCAAGGCGACCAGCGCCATGATCAACATCGTGACCGAGCCGAGGCGCATGACGGCGTGCCGGCGGGTGCGTACGGAACCTCCGGTGACGTACAGGCTCATCCGGGCCCCTCCTTCAGCTAGCCGACACCATGGTTAGCACCGGTTGCTGAGACATCGCTGAAGAGCCGCCACTCTCACGTTTCTCTCATCGGGGACGCGGGAGCCTTGCCGCGTCATCCGAGGGGAAGGAACACCATGGCTTTCCGACGACGAAGCCGCGGCCCGGCTGCGGCCACCCTCGGCATCGTCGGCGAATCCGGGTCCGGCAAGAGCGTCGCGGCGATGGCCCTGCTGGGGCTGTCCCGCGGCGCCACCGTGCGCGGCAGTGCCTTGTTCGCCGGCACCGACCTTGGTGTTCTGCGCCGCTGCCGTGCCCGAGGAGGTGCTCTTGGTGCTGTCGCAGCCGGCGAGGCCGGCGGCCAGCATCGTCAAGACGCCGGTGACCGCGAGGAGCCTGCGAGGTGTCGTGCGCATCATGGGGAAACACATGGTCTTCTCCCGTTGAGGAGTCCGCGCCGGCCACGCAGCGGGCCAGCTGAGACCACTGTGCATCCACGATCATGAGAGTGGCGTGAGAGAGCGGCGACGTGGAGTTCGACTACTCCCGGCAGGCGTACTGCGGCTGCGACACGTTGGCCCGGGACAGGTCGCCGTCGTAGTGGGCCACGACCCTGGGGTCCATCACCCGCCGCCACAGCGGAGTGATCAAGGCGAGCACGATCATCGTGGCGTAGCCGGCCGGCAGCCGCGGTGACACGTCGAAGCTGCGCAGCGTCTGGTAGCGGCGCAGCGGGTTGGCGTGGTGGTCGCTGTGTCGCTGCAGCTGGAAGAGGAAGACGTTGGTGACCACCCGGTCGCTGTTCCAGCTGTGCCGCGGGTCGACCTTCTCGTACCGGCCGGCCGGGTTCCGCTGCCGGCGCAGGCCGTAGTGCTCGAGGTAGTTGACCACCTCCAGCAGGGAGAAGCCGACGACCGCCTGCAGCAGCAGGAACGGCAGGATCCGCGGTCCGAAGGCGGCGACGAGAGCAGCGAACAGCACGACCGTCATGGCCCACGCGTTGAGGACGTCGTTGCGCCAGCTCCACGGGGTGCGCGACCGGAGGCGGAACCGCTTGGTCTCCAGCCGCCAGGCCGAGCGCAGGCTGCCGAGCACGGTACGCGGCCAGAACGCCCAGAAGCTCTCGCCCAGCCGGGCGCTCGCCGGGTCCTCCGGCGTGGCCACCCGTACGTGGTGACCACGGTTGTGCTCGACGTAGAAGTGCCCGTATCCGGCGGGAGCGAGGGCGATCTTGGAGAGCCAGCGCTCCGCCGCCTCCCGCTTGTGCCCCAGTTCGTGGGCGGTGTTGATGGCGATGCCGTTGACGATCCCCACCGTCACGACCAGCCCGGCCAGCCCGGCGGCGGTCAGCCCGCCCCGGGCCCAGAGCGCGCAGCACAGCACCAGCGCGGCGTACTGGGCCGGCAGGTACAGGTAGGTGATCCACCGGTAGTACCGCTGCTGCTGCAGCTGCCGGGCGATCTCCTCGGGCGGGTTGACCCGGTCGTCACCGAGCAGGACGTCGATCGTGGGAATCACCCCGAAGACCACCAGGGGCGGGATCCACCAGCTCCACGCGGCACCGCCGGCAGCCCGCCAGACGGCGTACGCGATGAACGGCAACAGGGGTACGAGCAGCGCCAGCGGCCAGGCGTACTTCTTGGTGTCGCGCCAGGTGGTGGCGCGGAGCGGCAGGTCCACGACGGCCTCCAGGGGTGAGAGGAACGACTATCGTCGATTTCCCACCGGTTTACAACCACGAGATTTTTGTAAAGTGGCGCGGCCGATAGACTGCCCCACCGATGGACGCCACACCCCGCCACCCGGATGCCGCGCGCCGGTCGCTGCCCGACGTGATCATCGACGCCGCTCGCCGGCTCGCGATCTCCCACGGGTGGGGCAGGGTCCGGATGGGGCAGGTCGCCGTCGCGGCGGGAGTCAGCCGGCAGACCGTGTACAACGAGTTCGCCACCAAGACCGGGCTGGCCGAGGCGCTCGCCGCGCGCGAGGTGGAGCGATTCGTCACGGACGTGCGCACGCACCTGTTCGCCCACGGCGCCGACGCCCACGCGGCCGCAAACGCGGCCATCGCGCACGTGCTCACCGAGGCCGCGGTGAATCCGCTGCTCAAGGCGATCCTGACCAGCGCCCGGGGCGAGGCCGATCCGCTGCTGCCCTTCCTGACCACCCGCGCGGATGTCGTCCTGGTCGCCGCCACCGGCGCCATCCAGGATTGGGCCCGCTCCCACTTCCCCGGCATCGACCCCGAGGAGCTGGCGTTCGGGGCGGAGTCGATCGTCCGGCTCGTGGTCAGCCACATCATGCTGCCCCTGACACCCGCGGAAGAGACCGCACGGCGCCTGGCGGACCTCGCCGCATACTTCGTCGGGAAGTCACGAGCCAGCCCGGGCCCCGCCTGATCGGCAGGCATCCGGTCAGCGCGCGGCGGCGGCCTTGAGGTGAGCCTTCACCTGGTGGGGCAGCTCCGCGTAGGCCAGCTGATGCTCCCGGGCATGACGGCAGGCCGCCTCGACGTCACCGGTGAGCATCACCTCCAGGAGCTCCCGGTGCTCGGCGGCGACGTCGGCGAGTGCCGGCGCCAGCGCCAGGAGCGCGATCGAGGTGCGCGCCTCGATCTGCAGCGACTCCCACGCCCGCTGCAGCAGCCTGTTGTCGCAGGCCTCGACGATGTGCCGGTGAAAGGCCACGCTGGCCCGTCCCACGCCGGCGCGGTCGTCGCGCTCGGCGCACCGCGACATTTCGGCCACGGCGTCCGCCAGCACGGCGGGTGACGCCGAGCCGCGCAGCATGCACAGCCGGGTGGCGGCCTCCTCAAGCGCCGAGCGCACGATGTAGGCCTCACGGATCGTCTGCTCGGCGAACGGGACCACCGTCCGGCCATGCCGCGGCCGGCTCTGGACGAGCGACAGGCCCTCCAGCTCGCGCAGCGCTTCCCGGACGGGCGCCTGGCTGGTGCCGAACTCGGCGGCGATCCGCGTCTCCACCAGGCGCTCACCGTCGTTGAGCTGGCCGGTGACGATGCGCTGGAGCAGCGCGTCACGGATCTGCGCGCTCAATGTCGGCTTCGGCGTCCGGCCGCCGAGATGGCCGCCGCCGATCATGTCGCTGGACAAAGTTTCTGCCGCTCCCTCCGCTACGTGCCTTGAATCATGCCTTGACGGGCTCTCCGGCCGACAACTACCTTATTATCGATATCGATAATCTTACCTCCCCGGGAGGACGCCTGTGTTGACCGCAGTGGAGGTGCCGCACAACCTGGTCGCCGCCCAGCAGGCCCTCGCGGCCGGCGGCACGCTCCTGGCGGGTGGCACGCACCTCATGCCGTCGCTGACCGACCGGGCCTTCCCGCCCACCACGCTCGTCAGCCTGCGGCGGGCCGGGCTCGACGTGATCGAGGTGGCGGACTCCGCGGTCACGCTGGGCGCGACGACAACCCTCGCGGCGATCGAAGCCGACCAGCGCCTGCGCTTTCTGCACGGGTGCGTGCGGTCGATCGCCTCTCCCCCGGTGCGCAGCCTCGCCACCGTCGGGGGCAACCTGTTCGTTCCTCAGCCGTACGGCGATCTGGCCGTCGCCCTGCTCGCGCTCGACGCCGAGGTGGAGATCCACGGGGCGGCCGGCACCCGCCGCGCGGCCCTCGAGTCCGTCCTCACCGCGGGAATCAGCCCGGACGAGATCATCGCGAGTGTCCACCTCACCGCGCCCGCGTCGGGCGAATTCCGCTTCCACAAGGCGGCCCGGCGACGGTTCAACTCCGCCTCGATCGTCACTGTGGCCGCCCGGGTCACCACCGGTGGCGGCCCGGCCGGCATCGTCGCGGACATCCGCATCGCCCTCGGAGGTCTCGCGGCCACGCCACTGCGCGGCGCGGCGGCCGAGCGGCTGCTGGCCGGCAAACCGCTGGACGCGGAGTCCATCCGCGCCGCCGCCGAGGTCATGCAGGACGTCATCGCGCCGTTCGACGACGCCTATTCCTCGGCCTGGTACCGCCGGCGGGTCTTTCCCGTGCACCTGCGACGGGCCTTGCTCGGCAATTGATCCTGCTCCCCAGACAAGGAGAAGGCCATGTCGTCACGAATCGTCGACCTCACCGTGAACGGGACAGCCAAGGAACTGATCGCGCGACCGGCAACGACCCTCCTGCTCGCGCTGCGGGAGGCTCTCGGGCTGACGGGGGCGAAGCGGGGCTGCGCCCAGGGTGCCTGCGGGACCTGCACGGTGCTGCTCGACGGAGCGCCCGTCGTGTCCTGCCTGATCCCCCTCGCGACACTGGACGGAGCCACCGTCACCACGATCGAGGGCGTCGCCGGCCCGGACGGTGGACTCGACGTCGTGCAGGAAGCCTTCCTCGACGGCTTCGCCACCCAGTGCGGCTACTGCACGCCAGGAATGATCATGTCGGCCGAGGCCCTGCTGGATCGGAATCCGGATCCGAGCCGGGCCGAGGTCGCCGAGGCGATCTCCGGCAACGTCTGCCGCTGCACCGGGTACGAGCCGATCGTCGCCGCGATCCTGGACGCCGCCGAACGCCGGCGTGCCGCCGCGGCGCGCCCGCTCCAGGGGATGGAAAGCTGATGGCCCGGATCGGCGCGATCGACCCCGACTACTTCCGGAACGAGCGCCAGGGCTCCTTCAACGTGATCGGCTCGACGGTGCAACGGTCGGACGCCCGCGGGCACGTCACCGGGCGCACAGCCTTCTTCGAGGACATGGCCCCGCCGGGTATGGCGCATCTGAAGGTGCACCGCTCCGAGCGGCACCACGCACGCATCGACCGCGTCGACGTCTCCGGCGCCCTCGCGGTGCCCGGCGTGCTTCGGGTGATCACCCACGAGGACGTGCCGAACAACTGGTACACGGTGCTCCGGCTGATCGGGATCGGCCCCGACGACGAACCGGTCCTCGCCGAGGACCGCGTGCTCTATCTCGGCGAGCCCATCGTGGCGGTCGTCGCCGAGACCGAGGAGGCCGCCCGCGAGGGCGCCGCCCGCGTCGTCGTCGAATACACGGATCTGCCGGCCGTGCTCGACGTCGAAGAGGCGCTCGCCGAGGACGCGCCCATCATCAAACAGAGCGGCACGAACTACTTCGTCTACGAGGGTCACCACTGCCGTCGCGTTCGCTTCGGCGACGTCGACCGCGGGTTCCAGCAGGCCGACCACGTCTTCTCGTGGCGATACAGCTCCGCGCCGATCGAGCACGCTCCCACCGAGACCACCGGTTGCATCGTCGTCCCGCAGGGCAACGGCCGGCTGCGGATCCACACGAACACCCAGGCCGCCTTCTTCACCCTCGACAACACCGCGCTGATCCTCGGGCGGCCGTTCACCGATCTCCAGGTCATCGGCGGCACCGTCGGGGGCGGCTTCGGGGGCAAGGTCGACGTGATGGTCGAACCGCTCGCCTGCATCGCCGCGACCCTCACCAACCGGCCGGTGAAATTCGTCTACAGCCGGGCGGAGGAGATGCAGGTGTCCTCGCCCCGCGCGGCGGAACGCATCTACATCACCGACGGCGTCCTGAACGACGGACGGATCATCGCGCGCAAGGTCATGCTCTACGTCGACGCCGGGGCATACTCCCGGCACAGCCCGTACGGGGCCACCAAGGCCGCCGCACACCTGCCGGGGCCGTACACCATCCCGAACGTCTACATCGACTGCCACTGCGTCTACACCAACCGGACCCCGTCCAGCGCCATGCGCGGCTTCGGCGTCACGATCGGCGACTTCGCCCTGGAATCGCAGATGGACCGGATCGCCCGGAAGCTGGGCATCGGTCCGCTGGAGATGCGGCTGAGAAACGCCTACCGCGACGGTGACATGAAGGCGCACCAGAAGGTCGCGACGGGCACGGCGCTCATCGAGGTCGTCCAGCGCGCCGCCGACCTGGTCGGCTACCAGCTCACACCGGCAGACCGAGCCCTGTCGTCCACCACACCGCGGGAGGCATGACGATGGCGCTACGCCGAGGCCGGGGATACGCGTCGGTCAACTACCCCACCGGCATGAACCTGGGCGGCGATCCGTCCCAGGCGCTGGTCCACGCGACCACCATGGGTGGTTTCGTCGTGAGCCTCTCCTCGGTCGATCTCGGCCAGGGACTCAAGACCGTCGTCGCGCAGTGCGCCGCGGAGACCCTCGGCATCCCCATCGAGAACGTCATCGTCGACACCGCCGACACCGACACCGGGCCGCACTGCATGGGCACCTTCGCCAGCCGCGGCACCCACCGGGTCGGCAACGCCGTGATCATGGCGGCCCGCGAGGCCCGCGAGGTCATGCTCCAGGTGGCGGCCGACGAGCTCGAAGCCGACGCCGAGGACCTCGAGACCGACGGCACGGGATTCATCGCTGTCAAAGGCGCCGCCGCCCGCAAGATCCACATCAGTGACGTGGCGCTCGCGGCGCACTTCAAGCAGGGCAGAACGATCTCCGGCCGGGGCATCTTCCTGAAGGAGCGCAGCTATCCGGACCCGGAGACCGGGAAGATGGATCCGGACTCCTGCCAGGCGCACGCCTGCACGGTCGCGGATGTCGAGGTCGACGACGAGACCGGCGTGATCGAGGTCCTGAGCCTGCACAACGCGTACGAGATCGGTCGCGCTCTCAATCCCGCGCTGGCCACGCAGCAGGTGGAGGGCGGCGCCTGGATGGGGGTGTCACACGCGCTGTTCGAGTCGACCGAGCCGGGCTATCCGGCCTCCCGCGCACACGGGCCGACGGACTTCTGCGAATATCTCATGCCCGGCCCCGCCGAAAGCCCGGCCCAGACCAGCATCCTGCTGGAGCGGCCGGCGGACAACGGCCCCTTCGGGGCCAAGGGCATCGGGGAGATGACCGCCAACGCGCCGATTCCGGCCATCGCCAACGCGGTCTACGACGCCATCGGAGTACGGCTGACCGTCATGCCCTTCACCCCGGAATCCGTGCTGCGCGGGCTGGACGAACTCCGCGCCTCGGTCGGGGCGCCTTGAGCCGCGCCGACCGGCTCGCCCTGGCCGGCGACCTCGAACGCGAGGGCTACCTGGCCGACGACGGTCTGCTCACCGCCATCCACCTGGCCCGCCGGCTCGGCCTCCCGCTGTTGCTGGAGGGCGAACCGGGCGTCGGCAAGACCGACGTCGCGGCGGTGCTCGCGCGGGTCCTGCACCGCGAGTTCATCCGGCTGCAGTGCTACGAGGGGCTTGACGCCTCTCACGCCCTCTACGAGTGGGACTACCCGAAGCAACTCCTGCATCTGCGGCTGGCGGAGGTCGAGGGGCGCCGCACCGAAGGGCTCTTCGACGACCAGTTCCTGCTGCAACGGCCCCTGCTGCGAGCGCTGCGAGCCGAGGGGGGTGTCGTGCTGCTGATCGACGAGATCGACCGCGCCGACAGCGAGTTCGAGGCCTTCCTGCTGGAGTTCCTGAGCGACTTCCAAGTGACGATCCCGGAGGTCGGCACCGTGCGCGCCGTCGTCCCGCCGGTCGTCATCCTGACGTCCAACCGCACCCGGGAGCTGCACGACGCGCTGAAACGCCGGTGCCTCTATCACTGGATCCCCTATCCGGACGCCGACCGCGAACGCGCGATCATCCGGGCCAAGGCCCCCGATCTCGACGAGCGGAGCGCCGCGCGGCTGATCGACGCCGTCAACGCGGTCCGGGATCTCGCACCCGTCAAGCGGCCCGGCATCGCCGAGTCCATCGCGTGGGCCCGCGGCGTCCAGTTGCTCTCGGACGAGGGCTGTGACTGGTTCGAGGCGATGCGCCGCTCCCTGGGGCTGCTCGTCAAGTACGAGGAGGACATCGTCCTGGTGGAGGCCCACCGCGAGGAGGTCTTCGCCGGCTCATGATCCCCTCCAGCGAACACCCACCCGGCCGCGCGGTGCGGACGCGGCACATGGCCGAGCATCTGCACGGCTTCCTCAGGGACCTCACCGACCACGGCGTCGGCGTCTCCGTGGCCAAGAAGATCCACTTCCTCCGGGCCGTCGAGCTCAGCGAGCACGACGACCTGGCGAACCTGTACTGGATCGGCCGGATCAGCCTCACGACCTCTCCCGGAGAACACGAGGTCTTCGACCCGATCTTCTGGCGCTGGTTCTCGGCGACGCCGGCCGCGCCGGTCGCCAAGCCGGAGCCGGCCCCGCCTGACGACGGGCCCGCCGCCGCCCCGAACGCCGCCCGGGACTCGGCAGACCATCCGCACACCCTGGCGGACCGCGGCACGGGTCAGGCGGCCAGCCCGGCGACCCGGCCGGGCCGGCTCACGTTCCGGCCGACCACCGCCGCCGAGGCACAACTGATCGCGCTGCTGCGACGCGATCTGCCGGCTGCCCTGCCCCGGGACGTCTCCCGCCGGCGTCGCCCCGCCCGACGCGGCGACGTGCTGGACCTCCGCCGGGTGATGCGGGAGGCGGCCCGCACCCACGGAGAGGTGCTCAGCCTGCGCTGGCGGCACCGGCCCTCGCGGCAGCGCCGGATCACCCTCCTCATCGACGTGTCCGGATCGATGAAACAGCACTCCGCGGACCTGCTGCGATTCGGCCACGCCGTCCTGACCTCGTGTGAACGGGCCGAGGTCTTCACCTTCGGTACCCGGCTGACCCACGCGTCCGGGGCACTGCGCGCGGCCGATCCCGATGCCGCTGTCGAGGCGCTCTCCGCGGTGGTCCTGGATGCCGACGGCGGCACCCGAATCGGGACCGCGTTGCGCGACTTCCTCACCAACCGCCGGTTCAGCACGATGGCGCGGGGCGCCGTGGTGATCGTCTTCTCCGACGGCCTGGAGCGCGGCGACTGCTCGGCCATGACCGATGCCGTTCGGCGGCTGGCCAGACTGAGTCACCGGTTGCTCTGGTGGTCACCACTGGCCTGCGACCCGGCCTATCGCCCGGTGACCCGGGCGATGGCGGCGATCACGGACCACCTCGACGCGCTGACCGGCGTGTGCGACCTACGGACCGCGCACGACCAGGTGACAAGCGCCTTCTCGCTCGTCCGGGGGCCTCGGGTCCGGCGACACCACAGTGGAGTGTGACCATGCCCTACACCGGCCCGATCGTCGACTCCCACCACCACATCTGGCGGCGCCAGGACCTGCGCTGGCTCTCCGGCGAGGTCGTGCCACGGATCTTCGGACCCTACGAGCCGATCAGGCGCGACTATCCGATCGACGAGTACGTCGCCGAAGCGGCCGGCGCGGGCATCACCCAGTCCGTCTACGTCCAGACCAACTGGCCGCTGGACCAGGCGATGGATGAGGTCCGCTGGCTCCGCGACGTCCACCAGGCCGCCGGCTGGCCGACCGCCGTCATCGGCACGGCCGACCTCTTCAGCGCGGATGCGGCGCACACCATGCGCGAGCAGGCGGCGACCTCCGCGCTGCTGCGGGGAACGCGGCTGCAACTGCACTGGCACGAACGCGAGGAGTTTCGCTTCGCCGCCGCCCCCGACGCCATGCTCGACCCCATCTTCATGCGGAACCTCGCCGTCCTGGAGGAACTCGGCTGGCTGTTCGAACTGCAGGTCTTCCCGCAGCAGATGGCCGACGCCGCCAGACTCGTGGCCGCCTTCCCCCGGACGACCTTCGTCCTCGTGCACGCCGGCATGCTCATCGGCCCGGAGGAGGCCGAGGTGAAGGCCTGGCACACGGGCATGCGGGCGCTGGCCGAGCAGCCCAACGTCGTGGTGAAGCTGACCGGCCAAGGGACCTTCATCCACCGGGTGGATCCCACGTTCCTCGCCCTCGTCACCGGCCATGTGCTCGATCTGTTCGGCCCACGCCGGGCCATGTTCGGGACGAACTTTCCGATCGAGAAGATCTGGACGACGATGCCCGAGCTGGTCACCGCCTGGCGGGACACGTTGTCGTCGCTGCCCCTCGAACAGCAGGCATGGATCTTCGCCGAGAACGCCCGACGCGTGTACAGCCTGCCGTCATGACCATCCGCCCCGACCCTAGTCAGGAGAACCCCATGCCGCTGTTCGTCCTCACCTACGGCTACCACGACACGCCCCTGCGCGCCGAGCGTCGCGACGATCACCTCGCCCATCTGGGCGGCCTTGAGCAGAGCGGCCACCTGGTCGCGGCCGGACCGCTGGCCGACCTGAGCGGCGGCATCATCCTGCTGCGGGCCGACGACGAGCCCAGCGCGCAGGCGCTCGTCGATCAGGACCCGTACACGCAGCTCGACGTGACTAAGGACCGGCGGCTGCGCGAGTGGCGCGTCACGGTCGGCTCGGTCACCGGCTGACCCGGACGCCGACCGGACTTCAGGCGCCGGCACGCACCAGGCCGCACTCGTAGGCGTAGACGACGGCCTGCACCCGGTCACGCAGGCCCAGTTTGGCCAGCACCCGGCTGACATGGGTCTTGACGGTGCCCTCCGACAGGAAGAGGCTGCCGGCGATCTCCACATTGGACAGCCCACGGGCGATGAGGCCGAGGACCTCGCGTTCCCGTTCGGTCAGCGCGTCCAGCCCCGTGGTCGAAACGGTCGACCCGGATCCCGTGCTGAAATAGCGGTCGAGGAGCCGGCGGGTCACGCTCGGCGCCACGACCGCTTCACCGCGGGCCACCACGCGGATGGCCGCCAGCAGGTCCTGGGCCAGCGCATCCTTCAACAGAAACCCACTCGCCCCCGCGTGGAGCGCGGCGTAGACGTACTCGTCGAGGTCGAAGGTGGTGAGGATGAGGACCCGGGTCCGGCCGCCACCGTCGCCCCCGCAGATCCGACGGGTCGCGTCGACGCCGTCGACCTCGGGCATCCGCACGTCCATCAGCACGACGTCGGGCCGCGATTCGAGCGCGATCCGCGCCGCCTCGGCGCCGTCGCCCGCCTCGCCGACCACCAGCATGTCCGCCGCGTTCTCGAGGATCATGCGGAAGCCGGCACGCACCAGGGCCTGGTCGTCCGCCAGCAGGACACTGATCATGAGCGGCGCTCCTCGATCGGCAACGCGACCCGCACGATGAACCCGCCCTGCGGACGGGGACCGGCATCGAGCCGGCCACCGAGCAGCTTCACGCGCTCGTGCATCCCGCGCAGCCCGTTGCCACGACCGTCGTCGTGCCCGACGCCGGACCCGTCGTCGCTGACCTCGATGGAGACCGCCGACGCGGCGTACGCGACGACGACCTCCGCGCTCGCGCCCGCGCTGGCGTGGTTCATGGTGTTGGTCAGCGCCTCCTGCACGATGCGGTACGCCGAGAGATCTACTGTGGACGGCAGCGGGACCGGGACGCCGTCGATACGCAGCCGTACCGGCGTGCCGGCCTCCCGCACCTGGGCGAGCAGCGCGGGCAGCCTGGCGAGGCCCGGTTGCGGGTGCCACGCGTCGTCGACCTCGCCCACACTGTCGAGCACGCGGCGCATGTCGGCGAGGGAGTCGCGGCCCGTCTTGACGATCGCCTCCAGGGCGGCCCGGGTGTCGGCCGGCCGGTTGTCGAGCGCGGCGGCGCCGCCCTGGGCCTGGATCACCATCACGGACAGCCCGTGGGCCACGACGTCGTGCAGTTCGCGGCTGATCCGGCCGCGCTCGGCGGCCACCGCCAGCACCGCCCGCTGGCCCTGCTCCCGCTCCAGGTAGACCGCCCGTGCGCGCAACTCGTCGAGGTAGGCACGCCGGCTGCGGGTGCCCGACCCGATCGCCCAGGCGGCGATCAAGGTCAACCCGAGCCCCGGCAGGTCGTCCCAGGCGATCGCCCAGAAGCGCTCGCTCGGGAACTCGTCCGGGACCGGACCGGGATCGAACTGCTCGCCGGGGAGTGGGCGGACGGGCGGCGGAACCGGCATCCCCCGCGGTGGCAGCCGCGCCTGCTGGGCCGAGGTGACGGCGAACGAACTCGAGCCCAGGGCGAGCACCAGCATCCCGGACAGCACCACCAGGGAGAGCGCCCAGCCGTAGCGAACGGCCACCGTGTACAGCAGGATCGGCACGCTCAGGTCAATGATCGTGAGCGGCATGAACACGGCCAGGTGGATCACCGCGGCGACGCAGCAGAGGCCGAGCATCGGAAACGGCCATAGCCGCCGGAGCGCGACGCCGGCGACCGCGAGCCCGGTGGCCGTCCACCACAGCGCGGTGCGGATGAACGGCTCGACGGCGCCCGGCACGTCAGCCATCTCGCTCAGGGTCTGATCGGCGCCGTTCACCAGGGCACAGACCAGCAAGAGGACGAGCGCCAACGCCGCGTCCCCCACCGCCGGCCGGCGTGCCCAGGCGCGCGCACTCTCCACCAGGTGTTCTGCCATGACCTCGTGAGCCTACGATCCGGCGAGACCCCGCCACATCCATCGGGAGACATATGGTGCGGGCTTCGGGATACCTCTCACGACAGACGCGGGTATCGCCGGGCGGGCAACAGGATGACCGCATGACTCAACGTGAATCTGCGACAACCCGCTCGGTCGGCCTGCGGGCCGCCCTCGCGGTGATCGTCACCGGACTCGGAATGACGTCGCTGGTTGCCGGTACGCCCGCCGCGGCGGCGGCGAGCTCACCACGGTCGACGGTCGCCTGGAAGCCCTGTCCCACCTACTCCGACGAGGCGCTCCGCGTCATGGTCCCGCCGGACCGGCTGGACCGGTTCAAGGAACTGCTGGGCCGCCTGGAATGCGGCACCGTCAACACCCCGCTGGACTACGACAGGCCACACGGCCGGCAGATCACCGTCGCGCTCACCCGGCTCAAGGCTCGGGACCAGGCGCACCGGTTGGGCAGCCTCGCCCTGAATCCCGGCGGTCCGGGCGGCAGCGGGTACCTCATGCCCGTCGAGTTGCTGACGATGGACGACGCCGACGGGCTCAACGAGCGGTACGACCTGATCGGCTTCGATCCGCGCGGCGTCGGATACAGCACGAAGCTGAACTGCTCCCCGCCGGCGGAAGACCCCGGTCCGCAGCCGGCCGGTCCGATCACGCAGGCGGCGGCACGGCGCCAGTACGACGCACAGGTGCGGGCCAACGCCGCGTGCGGACGCTCGGACCCCGGCTTCCTCGGCCAGCTCACCACCGCCAACGTGGCCCGCGACCTCGACAGGATCCGGTCCGGACTGCGGGAGCGGAAGCTGAACTTCATCGGCGTCTCCTGGGGCACCTGGCTCGGCGTGGTCTATCGCAGCCTCTTCCCCGCCGGCGTGGGCCGGATGTTCCTGGACAGCGTCGCGATCCCCCGCTTCAGCGTCGTCGCCTTCGAGGACGGCCGCGCCGCAGCGGCCGAACGCAACGCGCGGCGGATGGCAGCGTGGATCGCACAGCGTCACGACCAGTACGGCTTCGGCACCACGCAGAAGCAGGTGCGGGACGCGATCGTCGCCCTGCGCGCCGATTATGACGCGAACCCGCGCCGGTTCACCGATCTCGACCGGCCCCTCGACGGCGAGCTCATCGCGCTGGCCGCGAGCCAGGATGCGCCGGTCTGGCCGCTCGCCAGCCAGGTGCTCAAGGAACTGCGGGACGCGACCGGTCCCACCGCGCCACCCACCGTCAAGGAGGTCCTCGGCGAGCCGGCACCCGAGCCCGAGCTGCCGGCGGACCTGCCGGAGCGGGGCAACCGGACGATGAACCTGGCCGCCTTCTGCAACGAGGACCCCAGCCGGCTCGGCTTCGACGCCGCCTGGGCGGCGTACCAGCAGCGCCTCGCGGACAACCCGTTGACCGGCCGGGCCGGCGGTTTCTCCGCCGGGTGCGCCGGCTGGCCGCTGCCGGTGCGGACGGTACGGCTCCGCCCCGGCGGCGGTTCGCTGGTGCTGTCCGGGCACCGGTACGAAACCCCCTCGCCGTACGAGTGGACGTTGCAGACGAAGGCCATCGTCGGCGGCAAGGTGTACACGGTGGACGACGACGTGCACGGCTCGGTCCTGCGGGAGCCGGCCTGCGCCGCCGACGTGGTGTCGTACTTCGACACCGGCCGGATCGACGGCGGGTGCCCCGGGGTTCCGGTGCCCACCGGGGCCGGCGAAGCGGCGGCTGCGAAGTTGAGCCTTTCCGGCACGGGCTCCTGGAGCTGACGCCGCGGCCCAGGGCCGGCACCCGGTGCCGGCCCTGGGCCTTCCGATAGGTTCAGCCGGTGGGCGAGCCGGCCGGGGTCCTGCCCCCATTGCGCCGGTGGCCCGACCGGGCCACGATCTGTCCATGATCGACTTACTCGGTGCGGCCGGCGTGGATCCGTTCGATGAGGCGGTCTATCGCGCGGTCCTGACCCGCCACACCGCGACTCCGGCCGATGTGGCCGCCGAGCTCGGCTGCACCCAGGAGCGGGCGGCCCGCTCGATGGATCGCCTCCGTGAGCACGGCCTGATCGCCCGGCGCAGTGGCCGGCACCGCCGGTACGCCGCGGTCGACCCGCACGTCGCCGTGGAGGCCCTGATCCGAACCAAGGCCAACGACCTGGACCG
Organism: Actinoplanes sp. ATCC 53533; assembly: GCF_003947245.1. Lineage (NCBI taxonomy): Bacteria > Bacillati > Actinomycetota > Actinomycetes > Micromonosporales > Micromonosporaceae > Actinoplanes > Actinoplanes sp. ATCC 53533. The sequence continues at coordinate 76,658 of NZ_QHHV01000028.1, forward strand.
GATCCGGGCCGCGGTCGGCGATCTCGCCCGCCTCTTCGTGGCCGCGCGGGCGGACCAGGCCGACCAGATCGAGATCGTACGCGGCAGCGACGCGCTCCTGCGGTGGTTCGTGCGGCTGCAGCAGGAGGCTCGCGAGGAGGTGCTCGGCCTCGACCGGCCGCCCTATGTGGAGGCCGTGCAGAATCCGGTGGAGGACACCGCCCTCGGGCGCGGGGTCCGCTACCGCGGCGTGTACGCGCCGGAAGCACTCGAAGGCTCGAACCTGCTGGAGATCCAGGAACTGGTCCGGCGCGGGGAACAGGCCCGGGTGCTGCCCGGCCTGCGGGTCAAGATGGCCATCGCCGACCGCCGGCTGGCGCTGCTGCCGTTGTCCTTCGAGATGAACGACGTCCGCGCGGTCGTCGTCCGGCCGTCGGCGCTGCTGGACGCCCTCGTCGACTTCTTCGAGCTCTGCTGGCAGCAGGCCATTCCGCTGCCCGGTGCCGCCGGAGACGAGATAGACAACGACGACAAGTCCCTGCTCGCGCTCATGGCCGCCGGCCTCAAGGACGAGGCCATCGCCAGGCGGCTCGGCTGGTCCCCGCGCACGATGCGGCGCAGGGTCAGCGACCTGCACACCCGGCTCGGCGCGGCGAACCGTTTCCAGGCCGGCGTGCTAGCCGCCCGCCGAGGCTGGCTGTGACCAGCCAGGCCGTGAGGGCCCGGTCCGGACCCTCACGGCCGTTGGCCTAGCCGATCTCGTACGCCCGGATCACGGTCTGCCGGAACGTGTTGCCGGCGCTGTCCGAGCCGCCGGCCCGCAGCGAGACCCATCCGGTGGCGGGGTGGGTCAGCGTCACCGTGCCGGTGGTGCCGCGGAGCTTCACCGGCGCCGGCGTCCAGGTGGCACCGTCGTCGTACGACGCTTCGATGGTGACCTGCCCGCGCAGGCCCCGGCACCGTGTGGGTCCCTGCTGCTGCGCGACGAACGGCACGGTGAACCGCGTGCCGCCGGGCGCGACGCCGTTCTCGTTGGTGGGCGGTTGGAAGCGCAGCACGGTCACCGGCAGCGGCGTGGTCGTGTCGGTGCGCGCCGAGGAGAACGTCCAGCTCGCCTCGACCCGCTGCGAGCTGGGCCCGTACCACGAGAGGCTCCGGTTCGCGGTCACGTCGAGGCGGTACCGGGCCGCTTCGGCGTTCACGTCCCAGAAGCGCAGCCCGGCGAAGTCCTCCTCGTCCTCCCAGGGCCGGTCCCAGCTGCCGAGCAGGGTGCCGTCGCGGTAGAGGCTGGCCAGGCCGGTGGTGGTGCCCGCGGCGTTGTAGTTGTAGTGGTCGGGGTTGGAGTCGCCCCACAGCGCCAGTTGCGGGATGATGCGGTCGCCGGTACGGGTGAGGAACTGGCCGTTGGCCGGGAGGGCCGGCCCGGCTGCCGGGTAGTTCCAGGTCTCCTCGCCGGCCGGGCCGGGCCGATAGGACCGGGGGTTGCTGAGCTGCCGTCCCCCGGCGTAGTAGGCGGACCCGTCGGGTGTTCTCGTGCGGGACAGCATGCTGCTCCAGACCACCTGGGAGTCGGCGGTGTAGTACTCCACCCGGCGGCTCGCGAGGTTCACGTTGCGCACCGAGGGGGCGCTCGCCGTGAACTGGCCGGGCGCGAACCCGGTGGTGAACCAGCCCACATGGCCGAACCTCTGGTCACCCCCGGCGCGCGTTTTGCCGTAGTCGCCGATCACCTTGGCAAGACGGCGGGTCGGGACGTGGTACGACAGCCGGTCCGGCACGCCGCCCCGGTTGTGCTCCACCAGGGCGTAGACCGGGCCGGTGACCGGGACGGTGGGATCGCTGTTCGGCGGCACCAGCGTGCTGCGGTAGTAGTAGCGGTAGCGGTCGTCGCGCAGCCGGCGCGGGGTCGGGACCGCCGAGAACAGGACCGGCGTGGTGCCGAACTTCCACAGTCCGAACTGCGAGGTCTCGCGCACGCCGGAGGCGTTCACCGAGGTGTGCAACGAGCCGAACTCGTTGAACAGCGGCGCCACGGCCGGGTCGGCGACGCCCACCGACACGGGCTTGGCGGCCCGGGCGTCGAACGCCACGGACAGGTTCTCGTCCAGGGCCGCGACCGGCCGGCTCTCCAGGGTCAACTCGGTGCGCACCCGGTCCGTGCCGGTGGTCGAGATCATCGCCGTGATGCCGTAGGTCCCCTTGATCATGCGCAGCGTGGTCTTCGGGCTGCCCTCCCACACCCACACGGTCACGGCGCCGCCGCTTCGGTCGAGCGGGAACACCGTGACGTACCCGGGGTAGGGAGCCCGCGGCGACTCGCCGTTGCGGTCCAGGGCCGTGAACGTGAAGTCGTAGCTCTCCGGCTCGAACATGGCGCCGGCGGTGGTCTGCACCCGCACCGCGCCGTCCGGGCTGGTCGCCTCCAGCCGCCAGGCGTACGCACCGCCGGCCGGCGTGGCGAGTGCGGCGGACGGGGTGATGGTCACGGTCACGCCGGCCTTGCCGTGCGCCGGCACGGTGACCTCGGTGGCGGACAGGGTCAGCAGGCCCGCCGGCGGGGTCGCGCCGGACGGCGACGGGCTGAGCCGCAACGTCACCGGTGTGGCACCGTCGTTGACGTAGTCCACGGTCCGGGTCACGGGCGCGTTGTCCGCGTACGGCCACCGGAAGAGCTCCGCCCCGATGCTGTTCGGGGTCGCGCTCACCGCCTGGCTCGTCGCCCGCGCCAGGTCGACCAGTCCGGCGCCCTGCTCGTACACGCTCTGCCCCGGCTGCGGGCGCGCGGTGGCGGTCATCGTGGCCTTGAGCCGCTCGCCGTCCCAGTCCGGATGCTGCTGGGCGAGCAGCGCGATCGCGCCGGCCGCCGAGGGCGTGGCCATCGACGTGCCCGACAGCACGGTGTAGTTGTCGTCGATCGGCCCGGTCGGGCCTTCCGGGTCGAAGTCACCGACGGACGTGCCCTTGGCCCGCGCCGAGGTCACGTTGACGCCGGGCGCGGTGATGTCCGGCTTGACCGCGCCGTTGCCGAACCGCGGGCCCCGGCTGGAGAACGACGCGATCGCACCGGTGGCGTCCACAGCGCCGACGGTCAGCGCGGAGTCGGCCGCGGCGAGCGCGCCGATCGTGGTCGCGCCCGGCCCGGAGTTGCCCGCGGCCACCACGAACAACGAGTCCGACTGCTCCGACAAGGTGTTGGCGGCCTGCGACAGCAGGTCGGCGCCGGAACTCGGGTTGCGCGAGCCGAGGCTCATGTTGACGATGTCCGCGCCCTGGGCGACGGCCCACTCCATGCCCGCGAGGACGTCCGAGGTGAACCCGGAGCCCCCGGCGTCCAGCACCTTGCCGACGAGCAGGTCGGCGTCGGGCGCCACGCCGGCGTAGCGACCGCCGGAGGCGGCCCCGCTGCCGGCGACGGTCCCGGCCACGTGCGTGCCGTGGCCGTTGTCGTCGTTCGCGTTGGCCGAGTTCCGGAAGAAGTTCCACTCGCCGACCACCAGATCCTGCAGGTCCGGATGGTCGTGGTCCCAGCCGGTGTCGAGCACGGCCACCTTCACACCCTTACCGGTGAGGCCGGCCTGCCGGGCCGCCGGCACACCGATCTGCGCGTTGCCCACGTCGTTCAGGGCCTCGACCCGGGTGTCCAGCACCACCTCGCTGACGCCGGCCGCCAGCGACGCGGCGGCGGACCCACCCACGATGTCCGCCCACAGCGCCGTGGGCGCGTCGCGCCGCTGCTCGACCGCGACGGCGTCGATGCTCTCCAGCACCCGGCGGTCCGTCGCGCCGTCGACCACGGTCAGGGCCGCCGGCACCCGCCCACCCGCGTACCTGATGATCAACGGCAGGCCCTCGCCGCTCGCGTCGTCGAGCCCTTCGCGGATCAGGCGGGAGACGTTGAACAGCTCCGGATCGAGCGTGCCGGCGGCCAGCAGCCCGGAGGCGTCGGACGGGACGACCCGCACGTCGTCGCCCTCGGTCTGCTGATAGAAGGTCATGTCGGCGCGGCCCTCGCCGGGTTTCACCGTCACCGCCCGGCGGCCGGCCCCGAGCTCGGTGACCACGACGGTGTCGCCGGTGATCAGCGTGACGTGGTTGCCGGAATCCGCGGCGGCCGGGTCTGTCGCGTCGGCCGGCTCCGCACGCACCGGTGCTCCGGTGCCCGCGACGAGTGCCGCGGCAAGCCCGACGCACAGAGTGCGGGCCAGCCGCCTTCGGATCATGCTCATCGTGCTCCTCAAAAGAGTACGGTGTGGACACCTCCGATCTAAATCCACAAACTTGAATGCACAAGATTATTCGGGCGGCCCGTTGCGGCCATTGGCACATCCCGGCCACGACCGATGCCATGGCCGGCCCGCCCAAGCCAGGCGCCGATCGCGGATACCGGCGGTGCGCCCAGCCATTTCAGCGATCCGCAGAAGTGGATCCGCGAGGCGATGGGTGCCCGGTCGGCGCCGACCAGGTCGATCAGATGATCGAGATCACCGTTTACCGGCCCGGGTGCAGCCCGAGCGAGCCCGGCGTGGGCGGGCCCTGCACCTCGCCGAAGTAGAGGGCGAAGGTCTGCTTCCAGCGTTCGACCTCGGCACGGTCGGCCATGAAGTGTGCGAAGCCGTCCAGGTGGGCGTTGGGGTATTTCCAGATCGGCTTGAGCCCGCCGGCGGGGGTGACGTCGGTGCGGACCGACCAGCCGGTGAAGGAGGCCTGCTGCACGGGGGCGGAGAGTTGCCAGTTCAGGTAGAGCTTCGCGGCGGCGGGGTGCTCGGCGCGGGTCAGGAGGGCGGCGCGCTGCCCCCATGCCATGAAGGGGTGCCCGTTCGGCGCGGCCCATCGCACACCGGGCGCCAGGGGCCCGGTGAGCGAGCCGGCGCCGCCGATGCCGATCGTTTTCTGCTTGCTGGCGACCGCGACGATCGGGGTGAAGCTGCCGCGGGCGAACTGCGGGTGCTGGGCGGCGAGCCGGCTGATCCAGTCCCAGCCGTAGGTCTTCGTGTACAGGCTGTACAGGTACAGGACCGCGTCGTCGTCGTGCGGGTACGAGGACGAGATCGCGCCCTTCCAGCGCGGATCGACCAGGTCGCGCGGCGAGGCGGGTCCGCTGCTGCCGAGGTCGGCGTCGTACATGTAGCTGAAGGCGAGGACCTGAATCGCCACCCACGCACCGTCGGGGTCCCTGAACGTCGGGTGCAGGGCCGAGAAGCCGGCCGGCTTGTAGGGCTGCAGCACACCGAGGCTCTTCCACCGGGTGAAGTCCTGCAGCGTCTGCAACTGCACCAGGTCCGGTACGAGCGTGCCGGTGGCGAGCTGGTTGTCGACGCGTACGTCGTGGTACTTGCTGTAGTCGACGATCATCGTCAGCTTGATGTCCGGGAACTGCGACAGGAACGCCTGCTTGGTGGCGTCCTGCTGGTCCGGAGTGTCGCCGCCGGCGTAGATGACCAGCTCGCCGCCCTCGCGGCGGGCGTCGGCGTAGAGCTTGTCGAGCGACTTGCGCTCCTCCGGCACCGGCCTGCCGGGACGAGCCGCCGAGGCACTGCCGGCGACCGAGGCGCCCAGCGCCGCCGCGCCGAGCATCGCGCCGCCCGCGCCGAGTGCGCGCCGCCTGCTGAAGGTGTTCATGGGATCGAATCCTCTCCGCTGGATCACGGGCCGCACGTCGGAGCCGAGGCCTCGCGATGCGGCACGGATGCCAATGTAGTTGAGCGTTCAACCAGATGTTGTCACGCTATGGCCATCAGGTTGAATCGTCAACTGTTACCTGGACCACCCCCTGGCGGCGCCCGGGCCGGCGCGGCCGTCTCGTATCGTCGGTCTGATGGAGCAGGTGCCGTGGTTGACCGAGCGTGAAGAGCGGGTGTGGCGGCTCTTCGCGGCCGTGCTCGTCCTGGTGCCCGACGAGGTGGAGGGGCAGCTGCAGCGCGACGCCGAGCTGACGCACTTCGGCTACTGGGTGCTGTCGGCGCTGTCGGAGGCGCCGGCGCGGGCGATGCGCATGAGCGAGCTGGCCGAGATGGCCAACGGTTCCCGGTCGCGGCTGTCGCACCTGGTCGCCGGCATGGAGCGGCGAGGATGGGTGCGCCGGGAGCGCTCCACGGACGACGGGCGGGGCAGCATCGCCGTGTTGACCGACGCGGGGTACGCCAAGGTGGTGGCCGCCGCGCCGGGTCATGTGGGTGCGGTGCGTTCCCTGGTCTTCGACGCGCTCAGCCCGCAGGGCCTGGACCATCTCGAAGCGGCCTGCACGGAACTGCTCGCCAAAATCGCCCCAAAACGCCCACGCACGCCGAGACTCGCCCGCCGAGCGGAAGACACCTGACGATCTCGGCCGGCTATTCGCCCTCTCCCGGGTAGCTGATTCCGCACCGCGTCCGGACGGCGTCCATGGTGCGCAGCGTGGCGATGGAATCGGCGAGCGGCCGCAAGGGGGTCTGCGTCCGCCCGTCGACGATGCACCGGGCGACCTCCGCGGCCTCGAAGAACAGTGCTTCGTGGGCGGTACGGGGCTCGGTGCCGCACAGCGCCGGGCCACCGCCGTTGGGTGTGAACAGCACGTCGCCGGGCTGGTAGAAGGGTCCCGGCAGGGTGAGCGTGCCGCGGGTCCCCGAGATGCTCGCCGTGGTCGGGGTGTCCCCGAACAGGGTGGTGTGTACGACGGCCTGCCGCCCGAGCCCGTCGCTGAGCACCGCGCCCACCTGCCCGTGCACGCCGGCCGGGTGGGGCTGGCTCGCGGCGAGCAGGGTGGTCGGCTCACCGAGCACCCAGGTCGCGAAGGACACCGGGTAGGTGCCCAGATCCAGCAACGGCCCGCCGGCGAGGTCGGCCCGCATGATCCGGTGCTCGGGGTCGAAGTGCTCCCCGCAGTCCGCCAGCACGGTGTGCACGTCGCCGAGCAGGCCGTCCCGCAGGACCTGCCGCACCACGTCATACCGGGGCAGGAAGAAGCTCCACAGTGCCTCCGCGCAGAACACGCCCCGGGCGGCGGCGAGCTCGGCGAGTTCCGTCGCCTGCCCGGCGTTGAGGCCGAGGGGCTTCTCGACCAGGACATGTCTGCCGTGTTCGATTCCTGTCCGGGCGCACGGCAGGTGATCCGCGTGTCCGGTGGCCACGTAGACGACGTCCACCCCGGGGTCGGCCGCCAGGTCCTCGTAGCTTCCGTAGGCGCGCGGGATGCCGAATCGATCGGCGAAGTCACGCGCCCGGTCGTGGTCGCGGGAGGAGACGGCGACGAACTGCTGCGTGGTGTGCCGCCGCACCGACCGGACGAACCGGTCGGCGATCCACCCCGTACCCATGACTCCCCAACGCAGGGACGGCGCCTGCCGGGGGTCGGGGGTCCGGGGTGTGGGCAGCACGGTGGTCATGCGGTGCCCACGTCGACGGCTGTCCACCGTCCGCCGGTCGACATGGACGTGATGACCGCGTCGGACACCGCGGCGGCGATCAACCCGTCCCGGCTCGTAGCCAGAGGCGTGGGCGCACCGGTCGTGACGGCGTCGACCCAGGCCTGGAGTTCCAGGCGGTAGGCGTCGGCGAACCGCGGGCGCCAATCCGCGGGATAGCCGGACGAACGCATGCCGGAGGCGTCCCGGACGACGTGCGCCGGCCCGGAGGTGCTGAGCACTCCCCGCTCGCCGACGACCTCGCACCGGATGTCGTATCCGTAGCGGGCGTTGAGAAACACCTCGACGGTGGTCAGCACGCCGTCCGCGGTTCGCAGCAGGATCACCTGGGGATCCTGCATGCCGTCGACCTCCCCGCTGCATCGCGGCGCGTGCCAGGCGACCTCGACGACGGGCGCGCCCAGCAGCCACGGCACGGTGTCGAACTCGTGGACGGCCGATCCGGTGATGCTCGACTCGCTCGTCGTCCCCGGTCCCGCGGACACTCCCCGGCTGACGCAGTGCACGAGCAGCGGGGTCCCGCAGGCGCCGGCCGCGAGGGCCGCTTTGAGCTCGACGTGGACGGGATCGAAGCGGCGCATGAACCCGAGCGAGAGCAGTCCCGGCATCTCCCGCTCGACCGTCCGGGCGACGCCGGCCGCCAGCGCCAGCGTGGGCGCCAGCGGCTTCTCGCAAAGCACCGGCTTGCCCGCCCGGACGGCCGCGATCGCGAACTCGGCGTGCGTCGCGTCGCTGGAGGCGATGACGACCACGTCGACGTCCGGGTCCCCGATGAGGCCCAGCGCGTCCGGGGAGACTCTCGCGCCGGACAGCCGCGCCGCGACGCCGGCCGCGCGGCCGGCGTCGACGTCGCTCACCCGGCTGACCACGGCGCCGGACACGAAGCGGTCGAGGATGACGGCGTGGTCGGTCCCCATCACCCCGGCGCCGATCACACCCACCCGAAGGACGCTCACGGCAGTGTCGCCCGACCCGGCCGCGAGATCGCCGCCAATAGACTCATCGGGTCACCTCGGCGGACCGGTAGAGCGCGGGCTGCTCGGCCAGGGACACGTCCATGCGCCTGCCGGAGTGCAGCGCCTCGACGCCGGCGTCACAGACGACCGCGGCCGCGTATCCGTCCCAGGCGCTCGGGCCGACAGGCGGGCCGCCGTCCGCGATCGAGTTGATCCACTCCTGGAACTCGGTGTCGTACGCGAGAATGAACCGCTCCCGCCAATCGGCGGGCACCGGCGTGGTCAGCCGGCCCTCCCGGCGTACCGAAACCGGGCTCTGCTCCCTCAACGCCGCCGTGCCGTTCTCGCCGACGATCTCGCCGCGGATGTCGTAGCCGTACCGGATGTTCACCGAGATCTCCACGTCGACCAGCGCGCCGCCGGCCATCTCGAGGATCAGCAGCAGCGGGTCCTGCAGTGGGCCGCCGTTGCGGCTCTTGCGCGGGATCAGCACCCGGGCCGCGGCGATCTCCTCGCCGAACATCCAGCGCACCATGTCGATCTCGTGCACCGCCGTGTCGACGATCGCGCTCTGGCTGGAGTAGGAGTCGGGGACGAGCGGATTGCGGTGGGCGCAATGCATCATCAGCGGCATGCCGATGTCGCCGGCGTCAGCCACTCGCTTGAGCGCCCGGTAGGCCGCGTCGTACCGCCGCATGAAGCCGACCTGCACCAGTCTGCTGCCGTGCGCCGCCTCCGCCGCGACGATCCGCAGGCAGGCCTCCTGCGTGGTGGCCAACGGCTTCTCGCAGAAGACCGGTTTGCCGGCGGCGATCGACGCGAGGACGTACTGCTCGTGGGTGGGTCCCCAGGAGCAGACGACGACCGCGTCGACCGCCGGGTCAGCGATCAGTTCCTCGCCGGCGGCGTGCACGGTCGCTCCGGTACGGGCACCGACCTCCGCGGCAAGGATCGGGTTCACGTCGGCGACGGCGACGACCCTCACCCCGGAGAGCACTCCGGTCATCCGCCGGATGTGGTCCTGGCCGATCATCCCGGTGCCGATGACTCCGACATTCAGCATGCGGGGTTCCTCTCTTCAGCGGCCCAGCTCGTGGGAAAGCTCGGTCAGCTCGTCGCCGCCGGCCATCTGGGTGGTCAGCTCGTCCAGGCCGACCTCGGAACGGTTCTTGTCCAGGACCGTGCCGCCCAGCTTCAGGATGATGAAATGGTCACCCACCAGATACGCGTGGTGCGGATTGTGGGTGATGAACACCACGCCCAACCCCGCATCACGCGCCGCCGCCGTGTACTTGAGCACCACACCGGACTGCTTGACACCCAACGCCGCGGTCGGCTCGTCGAGAATCAACACCCGCGCACCGAAATACACCGCACGAGCGATCGCCACACACTGCCGCTGACCACCCGACAGAGTGCCGATCGGCTGGTTGATGTCCTTGACGACAATGCCCATCTTGCGCAGTTCCTCATCCGCGATCCGCTTCATCTCCTTGATCCGCAGACCCGCAAGCGGATACTTACCGGCCCGCAGCTCCGAGCCGAGGAAGAAGTTGCGCCAGACCTCCATCAACGAGACCACAGCCAGGTCCTGATACACCGTGGCGATCCCGTGGTCCAGGGCCTCCCGCGGAGATCCGAAGGTCAGCTCCTTCCCGTCGACCTTGAGGCTGCCCTCGTTGTGCGGATGCAACCCCGACATGATCTTGATCAGGGTCGACTTACCGGCACCGTTGTCACCCAGCACACAGGTGACCTCACCCGCGTTCACCCGCAGATTGATACCGCGCAGAGCCCGGATCGCGCCGTAACTCTTACCGATCTCGGCCATCTCGATCAACGGCTCACCTCTACGCAGCTGCGCATCGGCATGCTCCGTCAGGGTGTCGGTCATGTCATCCCACCTTCCGCGCGGTGGACATCCGCTTGACGTAGAGGTTGACCAACACGGCGAGCAGCAACATCACGCCGAGGAAGGCCTTGAACCAGTTCGGATCCCAGCCGGCGTAGACGATCCCCAGGCTGGTCATGCCGAAGATGAACGCACCGATCGCCACACCGATCGCGTTGCCGTAACCACCGGTCAGCAACGTGCCACCCACGACCGCGGCGATGATGTACAGGAACTCGTTACCCACACCGTTACCGGCCTGCAGCGTGTTGAACCGGTACAGCAGATGCATGCCGACGAACCAGCCCAGGAACGACACCGTCATGAACAGACCGATCTTGGTCTTGATCAGCGGCACGCCCACCGCCCGGGCGCTGTCCGGGTTACCCCCGACAGCGAAGATCCAGTTACCGGTACGGGTGCGCTGCAGCACCCACGCCGCGAGGGCGACGAACAGAATCCACCAGATCACCGTGATCCACACGGTCACCGGCCCCACCTTGAAGCTGGACGCGAAGACCGCCTGCAACGAGCTGAAACCGTCGATCTTGCTGATGTCCGTGCTCGACACCGACCCGGTCACCAGCTTGGTCACGCCCAGGTTCGCGCCCTGCAGCACGAAGAACGTGCCCAGCGTGATCAAGAAGCTGGGAATACCGGTCTTCATCACCAGATAACCGTTGACGAAACCGATGAACAGGCAGAACAACAGCGAGACGAACGCGCCGACCCACAGGTTCATCCCGTAGTTCCAGCACAACATCGAGTTGACCAGACCGGCGGTGATCGTGATGACACCCGCGGACAGGTCGAACTCGCCACCGATCATCAGCATGCCCACCGCGACCGCGACGATCCCGATCGTGGAGGACTGGTAGAGGATCGTGAAAAACGACTCGGCCGACCGGAACGCCGGCGCCGCGGTGAAGAAGAAGGCGAAGATGATGACCGCCGCGACCAGCGCGCCCACCTCGGGCCGGGCGAGGATGCGGTTGGACCAGCCGAGTCGTACGCGATTGGGCGGCGCGGCGACAGGTGCCGCCTCGACGGTATGGCTCATGACTGAACTCCGATCAGAGCTGTCCGCGGGGCCGCCGTGCACCGGCGGCGGCCCCGCGCCCGGTCAGCGGGTGTTGTTCTTGGTGAACGGCAGGATCTTGTCGATGTTGGTTTTGTCGACGAAGGACGGTCCGGTGAGTACGGCTTTGCCGCCGCCGATGTCGTTGCCGTTCTTCAGGTAGAGGTAGAGCGAGGTGACGGCCAGGTAGCCCTGGACGTAGGGCTGCTGGTCGATCGAGAACTCGATCTTGCCGTCCTGGATGTTCTGCGCGGCTTCGGCGTTGAGGTCGAAGGTGATCAGCTTCGCCTTGCTGCTGGCCTGGTCCATGGCCTTGAGCGCGTCGATGGCGATCGGGGCGCCGAGGGTGACGATGTAGTCGATCGACTTGTCCTGGGCGAGCTTGGCCTGCAGGGTCGACACCACTGCCGCGTCGTCCGCGCCGTTGACCTGGATGTTCTCGGTGCCGGGGAGGACGCTCTTGACGCCGGCGCAGCGGGCCTCCAGGGCGACCGAGCCCTGGGCCTGGATCGCGCAGAGCGGGTGTTTGGCGCCGGCCTCGGCGATCCGCTTGCCGGCGGTGGAGCCGGCGAGGTTCTCATCCGAGCCGAAGTACATCAGGGCGCCGAGCTTCTGGTACTGGTCGATGCCGGAGTTGAAGCCGACCAGCGGGATGCCCGCGTCGGTGGCCGCTTTCACCGAGCCGGCCAGCGCGTCCGGGGTGACCAGGGTGGTGGCGATCCCGCTGACCTTGGAGTCGATGGCGTTCTGGATCAGCACCGCCTGCTTGGCGGCGTCGGGGTCGTTGGAGTATTTCAGGGTGGTCCCGGTGTCCTTGGCGGCTTGCTGGGCACCCGCCTTGATCTTGTCCCAGAAGGTGTCTCCGGGGGTCTCGTGGGTGATCATCGCGATGGTGTAGCCGGAGCTGCCGGCGGCGTTGGCGCCGGCGGCGCTGGTTTCGGTGGTCTTCTCCTTGCCGCCACTGCTGCACGCGGCGGTCGCCAGGGTGACTATCGCGGCCAAGGCGGCCAGGCGGGCGCCTCGGGATCGGGTATTCGTCATCGGAGAATGTGTCCTTCCTCAGGAAGATGCGGGGGTGGAGTGCAGACCTAGTGAGTTCAGGTATGTCCGGGTGCGCTCGGCGATCGGTAGCGGGCGGTCGAAGTCGACCGGGTACATGTCCTGCTCGACGACGACGAACAACTCGGCGTCCAGTTCGCTGAGGGCTTCGAGCAGGGCCGGCACGTCCGGGCGGCCGGCGGGCGGTTCGACGCTGGCGCCCTGCGCGACGGCCTGGCCGAACGGCAGGTCCTCGGCGACGGCGCGGTCGGCGATCGCCGGGTCCATCTGCTTGATGTGTACGTAGCCGATCCGGTCGGGGTACTTGCGGATGATCGCGGGGACATCGGCGTGCCGGTAGGCCAGGTGCCCGGTGTCCAGGCAGAGCGAGACAAACCGGGGGTCGGTCTCGGCCAGGAACCGCTCGGTCTGGGCCTGGGTCTCGACGTGGTAGTCCGCGTGTGGGTGGAACTGCATGGCCAGGCCGTATTCCTCGGCCAGCATCCTGCCGACGGTGTTGCTGTTGTCGATCAGTGCCCGCCAGCGCTCGGGGCTGAGTTCGGCGGGTTCGTGGTAGGCGCCGGTGACGTCGTCGCGGTAGCCGGGCACCGGGACGAAGATCAGGTGCCGCGCGCCGAGCGCCGCGGTCAGCTCGGCGACCTTGCGGGTCTCCGCGAGCACCGCCTGGAGGTCCTTGTGCGGGCCGCCGACCCCGGCGACGGTGCCGCCGGCACAGGTCAGCTCCCGCTGGGCGAGCTCGTCGCGCAGCCGCGCGGGGTCGGTCGGCAGATAGCCGTACGGGCCCAGCTCCAGCCAGCGGTAGCCGGCGACGGACAACTCGTCGAGGAACCGCTGCCACGGGGTCTGCCGCGGATCGTCGGCGAACCAGACACCCCACGAGTCGGGGCAGCTACCGAGTTGCAGGTGACGGATTTCCATGAACAGACAACCTCAGCTCGCGGTCGGGAAGGGCGGGGACGCGTGGAATTGCGGGATGCCTGCGGCCGACGGTCGCCGATGCCGGTGATGACCGCGCTGGGCGCGAAGCGAAGGTGGATTCGAGCACGGCGAGATCGCCGGTTTGCCGCGCGGATGCGGCGCGCAAAACGTCCGTCTGTGGCGAGGGTTTCAGCCCTGGCGCCGCTCGTGGGTCTCATCTCGTGGCGCCTGTCACATGTAACTGGCACGTGCTAGTTCTTGTCAAGACTTTGTTAAGACATAGGGCCCCTCGGGTACGCGTTTGAGACCGGCCTTACCGATGTCCGTCGTCGGCGGCTGCGCGTTGAACCACTACGCTCCCCGGGGGAACACGAAAACGGCGGAGGTGGGTCTGATGAGCGGCGACGTCACCGACGGGACCGGCCGCCCGGCCACCATGGCGGACATCGCGGCCCATCTCGGCGTCTCCCGGCAGTTGGTCTCCCTGGTCCTGCGCAACGCGCCCGGCGCCAGCGAGGAGACCCGCCGGCGCGTCCGGCAGGCCGCGAAGGATCTCGGCTTCAGCCCGCACGTCGGCGCCCAGTCGCTCCGGCGCACCCGCAGCACGGATCTGGGAGTCGTCTTCACCCCCGCCCACTCGACCGAGTCGGAGATCATCGAGCACATCTATCCGGCGGCAGCGACGCACGGATACGACGTGATCCTGAGCGCGCAGACATCCACCCGCACGACCAACCACGCGGTCGAGGAACTGCTCGGGCACCGCTGCGCCGGTCTGATCATCATCGGCTCCCCGCTCGACCACGCCGGCCTGCGCGCCGTCAGCCGGCGCAGCCCGGTGCCGGTGGTCGACGTGGGCTCCGGCCGGCGCAACACGCACTACGACATCGTGCGTTCCGCGGGAGACAACGGCATCGACGACATGGTGACCCACCTGGCCGGCCTGGGGCACCGGCGGATCGCCTATGTCGATCCGGCGGCGATGCCCGCGGCGGCGCTGCGCCGCCGCGGCTACGACCGGGCGGTCACCCGGCTCGGGCTCCCGGCCGACGTGCTCACCATGCCGGGCGACTACACCGAGAGCGACTACTTCGACGAAGCCGGGTCGGCCGCCGCGCGCCTCCTCCTGCGACGCGAGGCGCTGCCCACCGCCGTGGTCGCCCCCAACGACCACACCGCCGTCGGCATGCTCCAGATCCTCCTTCGCGACGGCGTACGCGTCCCCGAGGACGTGTCCATCACCGGATTCGACGACGCACCTGTCGCCCGGCTCTCCTCCGTCAACCTGACCACCGTCCGGCAGGACCCCCACCTCATGGGCGTCGCCGCGGTGGAGGCAGCCGTGCGACGAATCCAAGACCGAGACCACAAGCCCGGCGAAACCGTGGTGGCGACCTCACTCGTCGAACGCGGCAGCGCCGCGCCCGCACGATAACGGTCTCGCCCAGCCCTACCGGCGTTCCGCCGATGATCTGCCGGCCCCCGCCCTCGGCGCGAGCATGCAGACGATCAACGTCAACAACCAGGCCTACCGGCACGTGGAGCCGGGTGCGCTTCGACATCGTCCTCGCTCCCGCGGGCGCGTGAACCTGGCAGCCGCCCCGGCCGAGGGGTCGCGGAGGCGACGTGTCAGCCCTTCATGGCGCCGTCGAGGACGCCTTGGATGAAGTGGCGTTGGAAGAACAGATAGACCAGGACGACGGGGGCGATCACGATCAGGGTGGCGGCGGCCAGGGACGGGATGTCGACGTTGTACTCGCCGGTGAAGTAGCCGAGGCCGGCCGGGGCGGTGCGCCGGGCCGGGTCCTGGATGAGGATCAGCGGCAGCAGGAACTGGTTCCAGCACCAGACGAAGTACAGCACGCCCAGGGTGGTCACGGCCGGGCGCGAGTTGGGCAGCAGGATGCGCCAGAGCGTCGACCAGGAGGTGGCGCCGTCGAGGCGGGCCGCCTCGATCAGGCCGGTCGGCATGGTGGTGAAGTGTGACCGCATCCAGAACACGCCGAACGGCATGAACGCCGCGATCTCCACGAGGGCGAGACCGTACAGGGTGTCGGTGAGCCCGAGCGCCCGCAGGTCGTAGTAGAGCGGGATCACCGTGAGCTCGGCGGGCAGGGCCAAGCCGAGCAGGAGATAGCCGAAGATCTTGCCGCCGCCGGGTACCGGCATGGTCGCCAGCGCGTAGCCGGCGAGCGTGGCGAACAGCACCGACGCCGGCACGACCGCCAGCGCGACCAGCCCGCTGGAGAGCAGCAGCCGGCCGAAACCGGCCTTGGTCCAGGCGGTGACGAAGTTTTCCAGGTGGAACCCGTGCGGGGCCGTCAGCCCGGTCAGCGGGGCGCCGGCCGGCTGGATCGAGGCGGACAGCAGGGACAGGAACGGCACGAAGACGGCGGCGAGGAAGACGGCCATGACAGCGGGCGCCGCGAGCCGGCGCGGGAGGCTCACGGCCGCTCCCGGGACAGTCTGTTGATCACCAGGACCACCGCGAAGATCACCAGGGTGAGCACCACGGCGAGGGCGCTGGCCAGGCCGACCGCGCCGCCGCCGAAGGCGAGACGGTAGATCAGGATGCCGGGCACGACCGTGGTGGTGCCGGGGCCGCCGCCGGTGGTGATGTAGACGAGATCGAAGCTGGACAGCGCGGCGATCACGGTGATGGACAGCGCCACCGCGATCTCGGGTCGGAGCAGCGGCACGGTGATGGAGAGGAACTCGCGGACCGGGCCGGCGCCGTCGACCCGGCATGCCTCGTAGATCTCGCCGTCGATCCGCTGGGTGCCCGAGAGGAACAGCACCATGCACAGCCCCGAGACCACCCAGGTGCCGACCAGCCCGACCGCGAGCAGCGCCCAGTCGAAGCTGCCGAGCCAGGCCTGCTGCCAGCGTTCCAGCCCGACCAGGCCCAGGGCCTGGTTGACGGTGCCCTGCTCGGCGTACACCCAGCGCCACATGATGCCGACCGCGACCAGCGGCAGCACCTGCGGCAGGAACACCACCGCGCGCACGAGGATGAGGCCACGTCGCCGGCTGCGGGCCACGATCGCCGCGCAGACCAGCCCGATCGCGATCGGCAGTACCGAGAAGAACAGGATGAGCGTGCCGGCGTGCTCGGCGGCGGCGCGCAACTGCGGGTCGGCGACCACCGAGCGGTAGTTGTCGAGACCGGCGAACGACGGCAGCGTTACCCCGTCCCAGTCGAAGAAGGACAGGTACACGGTGTGCAGTGCGGGCAGCACGGTGAACAGGGTGTAGAGCAGCACCGCGGGAGCAAGGTAGAGCAGGCTGGACCACCGGCGGCTGCGGCGACGGCGGTGTTTTCCGCGCGGCGCGGCGGTCACCGGGGCCGGTGCCAGGTCGAGCGTCACTTCTGGTGGTACTTGTCGAAGTCGGCCTGCAGCAGGGCGAGGAACTCGTCGGCCGTGGCCTTGCCACCGGCCAACTGCTGCAGCGCGTTGGTCAGCGTGTCGGACATGGTCGGGCTGGAGGCGTTCTGGATGAACGGCTGCAGGCCCTGGTCTCGCACGGTCGCCTGCCAGCCCGCCAGCAGGGCGCCGAAGAGCCCGGTCTGGCTCGGCATAGCTTCGGCCTTCGGCGCCATGAAGCCGGCTTTCGCCGTGACCGCGGCCGCCTCCGCGCCGCCCACGAAATCGAGGAAGGCCGCCGCGGTCGCGGCGTTCTTCGTCTTGGCGGACACGCAGTAGTACACGCCCGCGCCGGTGGTGTGGAGCTTCGAGTCGGCGGTGGCCTGCGGCATCGTGAAATAGCCGGCGTTGTCGCCGAGGCCCTTGCCGACCGCGGCCGCCGCCCAGTTCCCGCTGATCCGGAACACGCCCTGCCCCTTCGCGAACCCCGCGGTGGCGTCGTTGTCGCTGATCCCGTTGACGTTGCTGGAAATGTAACCCTTGGTGACCCAGCGCTGGATGGTTTCGGCGGCGGTCTTCGCCCCGGGCAGCACGATGGTGGCGCCGGAGTGGCCGAAGGCCCACGCCTCCCGCTCGGCGGGGGTGAGGAAGACGGAGAGCAACTCGTTGAACGGGTGGTTGAGCCCGCCGTCCAGGTTGCCGACCACCAGGGCCAGCTCCCCGCCCGCCTTGGCCTTGGCGAACAGGGCCTCGAGCTCGTCGACCGTCTTGGCCGGCACGGTCAGGCCGAGGCGTGCGGCCTTCTGCTTGTTGTAGTAGACGCCCTCGAAGGAGAGGCCGCCAGGCACGCCGTACAACGAGCCGGTGCCGACGGTCTTGCCGTCGGGGGTGAGGGTGATCTGGTCGAGGCCGGGGAACTTCGCCGCCCAGCCGTACGCCGTGGAGTAGCCGTCGGTGTTGAGCAGCAGGCCGCCGGGCACGAGGTTTTGCATGCCCGGCGTGAACTGGGCGATGTCGGGCGGCGTGGCCGCCGACATGGTCAGGTTGATGCTCTTGAGATAGTCGTCCCAGCCCGTGTACTGCCGCTTGAACGTGACGTTGGGGTACTTCTGCCGGAACGCGTCCAGCAGGCCCTGGGTCATCGTGGTGTCGTCGGCGTCGGCCACGGTGAGGGTGACCGGATCGGTGGGCACGGTAGTGGAGACCGGTCCGGCGGCGGCGGTGGAGCCGCTCGACGACGAGCCCGGGGTCAGGGAACTGCATCCGGTCACGGTGACGGTGCCGACGGCGGCCAGGCCGGAGAGAAAGGTTCGCCGGGAGAAAGCGCTCATGGTGATCTTCCCTTGCTCGCGAATTTTGTGCGAACTTGCGTGGGGTTCCGCTGCGGGCCGGCTCAGCCGATGGTGACGGTCCGGCCTTCGCGCCGGGACTGCTCGGCGGCGAAGACGAGGTGGTGTGCGGCCAGCGCCTCGTCGGCGGTGGTCCCGATCCAGCCGGTGTCCCGGGTGGCGACGGCGGTGATGAACGCGTCCATCAGGCCGGCGTCGCCGCCCACGTGGCCGGAGAGCAGCGGGTCGTCGGGGCTGACCGGCACCTCGACGTCGAGCGTCTCGGTCCGGCGGGTACGAAAATCGGTCACCCGGATGCGGGTGCCGTCGCAGTAGATCTCGCCCAGCGTGCCGAACAGGTGTGTCTGCCGCGGCCGGCTGGTGGTGAACGCGGTCATCGTGAAGGTCGCGGTCGCGCCGCCGTCGAACTCGAGCGCCACCACCTGGTGGTCCACGACGTCGTTGTCGCAGGCCCAGACACACCGTCCGTACGGCCCGGTGCGCAGCGCCTCGGCCACCGACTCGGCGTCGGGCCGGGGCGTGAGCACCCGCAGCGGCCAGTGCAGGTCTCCGGCCGCCAGGTGATCCTGATAGATGCGGACGGCGGAGTAGGCGCAGGTCTGCTGGAGCGCGCAGTCGGTGCAGCGGTCGGCCGCACCGGCCGGACGGTGCTCCGGCCGGAACAGCTTGAGGCCGCCGAACGAGGAGACCGTACGGACCTGGCGGCCCACCACGAACCGCAGCCAGTCGAGGTCGTGGCCGGACTTGGCGAGCAGCATCGGCGCGCTCGTCTCGGCCCGCCGCCAGTTACCGCGTACGTAGGAGTGGGCGTAGTGGGCGAAGCCCACCGGCTCAATGTGGTCGACACTGACGATCTCGCCGATCCGGCCGGCGGCCAGCAGATCGCGCAGGGCCTTTGTGTAAGGCGCGTACCTCAGCACGTGACACACGCCGAAGACAATCTTGTTGTGTCGCACCGCGTCGACGACCTGGCGGCACTCCCGCTCGGTCGGTGCGATCGGCTTTTCCAGCAGAATGTCGTAGCCCGCCTCGGCGAACGCGACCGCCGGCGCCACGTGCTCCACGTCCTGCGTCGTGATGATCGCGACGTCGGCGCGCCGTGGACCGGCGGCGAACTCGCGCCAGTCGGTCGCGGTGTCCGCCTCGGCCAGCCCGTGCAGGTGGGCCGCGTCGGCCCGCCGGTCGGGATCGGGATCGGCCACCGCGACCACCCGGGCCCGATCGGGGTGCTCGCTGACCCAGTGGCCGTAGATGTCCCCACGGATGCCGGCCCCGACCAGGATCACCCGTACCGGATCTTCCATCATGCCGAACCTTCCTGGGGGTTGGTTTGATAACGCAATTTCTTTTTTTAATTGCCGAGACGATAGGCTTCGCCGCGTTGAGCAGGCAAGAAGCCGTTACCTAACTGTGACCATCGAAGGGGAGTCCTGGTGGGGAACGCCCCAGATTTCGTCTGGCCGCTCGGCGACCAGCTGGTCGACGGGCCGCCGCCGCTGGCCGCCGTCGGGGTGGGCGATCTGCGCGCGGCCAACGCGGCCGCGGTGCTCGGTGCCATCCGCGCGGCCGACCTCCCGCCGCGCGTGGCCACCCTGGCCGAGGCCACCGGCCTGTCCCGGCCCACGGTCGACGTGATCGTCGACGACCTGATCGGCAGCGGCCTCGTCGAGGAGGCCGCCGCTCCCCCGGCCCGGGGCCTACGCTCGCCCGGCCGGCCCGCGCGACTGTTCCGGTTCCGCCCCTCGGCCGGGTTCGTGCTGAGCGTCGACGTCCGCTCCCGGATGATTCGCGCCGGCCTGGCCGACCTGGACGGGCGGGTGGTGGCCGGGCGGCAGCGCGCGGTCCGCGCCGGCGCCGGCGGCCGGGCTCGGGCCGGCGCGGTGGTCGCCGCGGTCAACTCCGCGCTTGAGCAGGCAGGCGTGCCGGCCGAGCGGGTCTGCGCCGCGACGGTCGGCACGCCTGGTGTCGTCGATCCGGACAACGCCCGCATCCGTCAGGCCGACAACCTCGAGGGCTGGGCCGACGCCGACGTGGCCGGCGTGCTCGGTGCCGCGTTGGGCTGCCCGGTCGCGGTGGAGAACGACGCCAACCTCGCCGCCCTCGGCGAGCACTGGCAGGGCGCCGGCACCACCGTCCGGGAGATGATGTTCATCCTGCTGGGCGAGCGCCTGGGTGCCGGCATCATCACCGGCGGCCGGCTGCTGCGCGGCCACCACGGCGCGGCCGGCGAGATCGGCTTCATCCACTTCCCGCTGCCGGCCTCCGCCGGGGGCGGGTCCGACCTGCCCGGCCTGCGCTGGGCGGGACGCGAGGCCGACGTGATCGCCGCGGCCGCCGCGGGCGCCCCCGAGGCCGTGGCGGTGCTCGAGTCGATCGGCCGCCGCCTCGCCGAGGGCGTCGCCCCGGTGCTGCTGGCCCTCGACCCGGCCTTGGTGGTGGTCGGCACCGGCCTGTTCGCCGACCCGGCCCTCGCCGCCGCCGCCGAACTGGTGCGCGGCGCCGCCGAGCGGCAGGCCCGCAGCCTGCTGGTCGACCCGCCCGAGTGGCAGCTCTCCCGGCTGGCCGACGACGCCATCCTCACCGGAGGGTTCCGCTTCGGCCTGGCCGCGGTCGAGCGCATCCTCTCGACCCGGCCGACGAGCCTGTTCTGAGCAGGCGCCCGCATTGAGCGGGCGCCCGCCACGTCCCCCGGCTACGACGCCTCGTACACCGGGCTGCTCGCCGTCACCCGATCCGGCACGAACCCACGGCGGTTGGCCGGCCGCGACAGCCCGTAGTGGTCGCGCAGCGTGTGCCCGGTGTACTCGGTGCGGAACCGGCCCCGTTCCTGCAGGATCGGGACCACCTCGTTGACGAAACGTTCCAGGCCGGACGGCAGCACCGGCGGCATGATGTTGAAGCCGTCGGCCGCGCCGGCCTCGTACCAGGACTCGATCGCGTCGGCGACCTGCACCGGCGTGCCCGCGAAGGTGAGGTGCCCTCGCCCGCCGCCCAGGCGGGCGATGAGCTGGCGGACCGTGAGCCGCTCGCGGCGGCCGAGGTTGACCACGAGCGTGCGCCGGCTCTTCGCACCCTCGATCTCGTCCTCGGCCGGCAGGTGCGCCGGCAGTTCGTCGTCCAGGCGGAGCTCGGCGATGTCCACCCCCAGCAGCTCGGCCAGGCCGGGCAGCGCGAACTCGGCGCGGATCAGCCGGTTGAGTTCGGCGTCGAGCTCGCGGGCCTCGGCCTCGGTGGCGCCGATCAACGGCACGATGCCCAGCAGGATCTTGATGTGGTCCGGATCGCGGCCGTGCTCCGCGGCGCGGCGCTTGAGATCGTCGTAGAACTCCTGCGCGTCGGGGAGGGTCTGGTGCGCGGTGAAGACCGCCTCGGCGTAGCGGGCGGCGAAGTTGCGGCCGTTCTCCGAGGAGCCGGCCTGCACCAGCAGGGGGTGGCCCTGCGGGGTGCGCGGCACGTTGAGGGCGCCGGCCACCCGGTAGTAGGCACCCTGGTGTGCGGCCGGGTAGATCTTCTCCTGGTCGCCCCAGACGCCACTGATCTTGTCGGCGAGCACCACGTCGTCGTCCCAGGAATCCCAGAGCTTGAGCGAGACGTCGACGAACTCGGCGGCCCGCTCGTAGCGCTCCCGGTGCGCCGGGAGGTGGTCCAGGTTGAAGTTGCGGGCGGCGTCCAGCCCGGCGGTGGTGACGATGTTCCAGCCGGCCCGGCCGCCGCTGACCAGATCCAGCGAGGCGAACCGGCGGGCGAGGTTGTACGGCTCGTTGTAGGTGGTCGACGCGGTGGCGATCAGCCCGATCCGCTCGGTCGCCCCGGCGAGCGCGGTGAGCAGCACGGTGGGCTCGAGCGTCCCCGACGGGCGCCGCCCGACCTGGTCCCACAGCACCGGCCCGTCGGCGAGGAAGAGCGAGTCGAGCTTGCCGCGCTCGGCGATCCGGGCCAGGTTCTTGTAGTGCTCGACGTCGACGTCGGCGTACGGGTCGCTCTCCGGCAGCCGCCAGGCGGCCTCGTGATGCCCGACCCCCATCAGGAACGCGTTGAGGTGGAGTTTTCCGGGCCGGCTCATCGCGCAGCCCGCGGGGTGTAGTGGCCGGCCTCGTCGCCCTCGAGCACGTAGCTCTTGCCGCCGTCGGCGCCGACCGGCAGGTCGCCGGCGACGGTGACCCGGTGCAGCTTGCGGGGCAGGTCGCCGTAGTCGTCGGCGGCGTAGTGCTGGGTGGTGCGGTTGTCGAAGATCACCACGTCACCGACCGCCCAGTGGTGGCGCAGGGTGTTCTCCGGCCGGGTCACGTAGGACTGCAGCAACCGCAGGATGTCCTTGGACTCGGTCCGGGACAGCCCGATGACGGTGTCGGCGAAGCCGCCGATGAACAGGTTGGGGGTGCCGGACTCGGGGTGGATGCGGACCACCGGGTGCGCGGTGCGGTACCGCTGGGAGACGAAGACCTGGTGGTACGTCTCGACCTCGCTCGTCCGGAACTGGGGGTGTTCCGCGTAGTCGTGGTCGTTGGTGTGCACGGCCCACAGGCGGTCGGCGAGCAGCCGCAGGTGCTCCGGCAGGTCGGCGTACGCGGCGGCGGTGTTGGCGAAGAGGGTGTCGCCGCCGTACGGCGGAATGACGAGGCTGCGCAGCGTGGTGGCCTTGGGCGGGGCGACGACGAAGGTCACGTCGGTGTGCCACGAGTTGGCCCGGGCGCCCTCGCCGCCCTGGACGGCGAGGATGTTGGTCTGACCGTCGACGGACGGGACGGTCGGGTGGGCGGTGGTCAGCGGGCCGAAGGTGCCGGCGAAGCGCAGGTGCGCCTCGTCGTCCAGGTCCTGACCGCGGAAGATGAGCACCTTGTGCTCGACCAGGGCGCTGTTGAGCCGGGCCGCGAGGTCGGAGTCGATCGGCCGGGCGAGGTCGACGCCGATGATCTCGGCGCCGATCCGGCCGCCGATGCGCCGGACGTCCTGGGTGGTGGTCGCGAGTGTCATGATGCGGGTTCCCTTCCTAGTTGGTGGTGCGCCAGGTGGAGAAGCGGCGCTCGGTGATGATCAGGACTTGGTTCACGACCAGGCCGATGGCGGAGATCGTGATGATTCCGGCGTACATGTCGGGAACCGCGAAGTTGTACTGGGCGTAGTTGATGAGATAGCCGAGGCCCGCCTTGGCGCCGACCATCTCGGCCGCGATCAGGATGAGGATCGAGTACGCGCCGGCCAGCCGGATCCCGGTGAAGATGGTCGGCACGGCGGCGGGCAGCACGACCTTCTGGAACAGCCGCAGCGGGCCGAGGCCGAGCGAGCGCGCCGACTTGATCAGCAGCGGGTCGACGGTGCGCACGCCGCTGACCGTGTTCAGCAGGATCGGCCACGAGCAGGCATAGCAGATGATCGCGATCTTGGAGGTCTCGCCCAGGCCGAGGATCAGCACGAACACCGGCAGCAGCGCCAGCGCGGCGGTGTTCCGGAACACCTCCAGCAGCGGCGTGAGCAGGGTCGCCGCCGGTTTGTACCAGCCGATCAGCAGGCCGAGCGGGATGGCCGCGACGATGGCCAGGCCGAATCCGGCCAGCGACCGGCCCAGGCTGGCCTGCGCATGGTTGAGGAGTTCGCCCGACTGCACCAGCTGCCACCAGGCGACCAGCACGTCGGACAGCGGCGGCAGGAAGGTCGCGTCGACCAGGCCCAGCCGCGGGAACACCTCCCAGACGACCGCCAGGGCGGCCAGGGCCACCACCCGCGTGGCCACCGCGCCGATGCCGCGCAAAAGGCGACGGACCCACGGGTACGCGGCGACGGGTGCCGCGGGTTGAGCCGTCGCGGGCGTCGCCGGCGCCGGCGCCGGACGGATCGCGACCGGGGTTTCGGTGAGGCTAGACATGGGCCGTCTCCTTCTCGTCCAGGCCGAGCTCCTCGCTGCGGGCCTTGCGAACCTCGTCCCGCAGCAGGGTCCAGATCTCGTGCCGGTAGTGCGCGAACTCCGGGTCTGAGCGCAGGTCCTCGGTGGCCGAGCGCGCGGTGATCGGGATGTCCACGACCTCCTTGATCCGCCCGGGCCGGGAGGTCAGCACCGCGACCCGCTGGCCGAGGTAGACCGCCTCCTCGATGCCGTGCGTGATGAACACGACGGTCTTGCCGGTCTGCTCCCAGATCCGCAGCAGTTCGTCCTGCAGGCCCTCCCGGGTCTGCGCGTCCAGTGCCGCGAACGGCTCGTCCATCAGCAGCACGTCCGGGTCGAAGGCGAGGCTGCGGGCGATCGCCACCCGCTGCTTCATGCCGCCGGAGAGCTCGTGCGGATAGCGGTCGTGGAAGCCGGACAACCCGACGAGGTTCAGGTATTCGCGGGCGCGGTCGGCGCGCTCACGGCGGGGCACGTGCTTGGCCTCCAGCCCGAACTCGACGTTGCCGAGAGCGGTTCGCCACGGCAGGAGGGCGTACTGCTGGAAGACGACGCCGCGGTCCAGGCCGGGGCCGGTGACCGGCCGGTCGTCGACCAGGATCCGGCCGCCGGACGGCTGCGCCAGGCCACCGAGCAGGTCGAGCAGGGTCGACTTGCCGCAGCCGCTGGGGCCCACGATGACCAGGAACTCGCCGGCGCGTACGTCGAGGTTGATGTCCCGCAGCGCGGTCACCGTGCTGCCGCGGGCCGTGAAGACCTTGCTGACGTTCTGGAACCGGATCTTCGGGACGCTCACTGGGCACCGCCCGAGGCCAGCTCGTTGTACTCGTTGGTGTAGAGGTCGGCCGGCTTGAGCTTGCCGTTCTTGAGCTCGCCGATGCTGTCGAGCCAGTCGATCCAGGTGCTGAAGTCGGTGTCGGTGATCGTGCCGCCCTTGCCGGCCACGCCGTAGCTCTTCCAGAACTTGAGCTGGCTGTCGTCCTCGTTGCGGGCCCGCTTCGTCAGGATCGTCCGGAACCGCGCGATCACGGTCTCCCGCGGCTGGGTGCGGGACCACTCGATCGCCTTGGCGGTGCCGGTGACGAAGGTGCGTACGGTGTCGGGGTTCTGCTTGCGGAAGTCGTCGCGGAGCACGTAGCTGCCGCCGGTGAACGGGCCGAGCAGCTCGAAGTCGGTGTAGAGCGCGCGGATCCCGCCGTGCTCGAGCGCCTTGTCCCGCAGCGCGCCGCCGAGCGCGGCGACGTCGATCTGCCCCTGCCGCAGCGACTGTTCGGTGTTGACCGGGGGCACCACGACCAGCTCGACCTGCTTGATCTCCGCCGGCGTCAGGCCGTTGCGCTTCAGGTAGGTCTTGGTGATCGCCTCGGAGTGCGCGCCCAGCGTGTTGACGCCGATCTTCTTGCCGATCAGATCCCTGGCCGTCCTGATCGGGCTGTTCTCCGGCACGAAGAACCCGATGTAGCTGTCCTTGTCGGAGCCGTAGTAACCGAGCACCGCGGTGATCGGCGCCTTCGAGGCCTTGAGCTTGACGATCGCGCCGTTGAAGGCGCCGCCGAAGTCGATGTCGCCGGTGGTCGCGGCCTGGATGTCCTGCGGGCCGCTGATGGTATTGCCGATCCATTTGAGCTTCACGTCGCCGAGATAGCCGAGGTCCTCGGCCAGTTCGGGCGGTGTCACCTGGCCGACCGAGCCCTGGTAGCGCAGCTGTTTGGTCTGCGCGCCGCCGGCGTTGGCGGACTTGCCGCAGGCGGTCAGCGCGGTGGTGGCGAACAGCGCGCCGATCAGCGCGACCGCCACGGCGAGTCGGGGTGTCTTCATGGAGAGCTCCTTGCGGTGGTCGCGTGGCATCGCCCGGCCGGCTCAGTCGCGCCGGTCGATGGCGGGCAGGGTTCATCGCGGCGCGTGCGGCGGTGCACGCGTCGTTGTCAGACGTGGAAAACGGCGGTCAGGTAGCTGGTGAGCTGCGCTTGGCCGTCAAACTCGACAGGTGCAGGTGCACACCCGGAGATAGTCGACGAAGCGGCGCCGCGTCAGACGCTTGCTTCGATTCATGTGAGCAACGTAGATGTCCCGCCCCGCCGGCGTCAGCCACTTTGTGACTCAGAGCACATATAAATCCCATAGGTTGGGTGGGATATGCTCGACGCACGGTGCGGCCGGTGTCCGGTGAGGGGCGTATCGAACATATGCGAAGATCCCCATGTCTGGTTTTATCTTCGCGCTGGGCATTGTCTATGTGTTGGACCTCTGCGATATTCCAACCTGGACCGCTGCCAACGACGGTAGCCAATCACGGCTCCGCGTTGCAGTTCTGCCTTTTCTTGCGGAGGACCCCGTGAAGCGCCGACCTCGTCAACTCTCCATCGGATTAGCGGTCGTCGCCTTGCTCGCGACGACCGGTGCCGCCGGAATCCACTTCGCGGGTGCCGCGGTGCCTGTTCCCGTCGCCGTGGGCGGTGAGATGCCCGGCGCGCTCGGTGCCCATAACCAGAAGTTGCTGCGAGCCGTGCCCGGCAGCGACGGCATGTCGCCGGACGGCCCGGGCGTCGCCGCGCAGCAGGAGTTCCTGGAGCGGGCCTACCCGGCCAACACCATCTCCGTCGAGCAGGTCGACCGGTCGAAGGCGGCATACGCCGCTGCCGAGAAGCGCGCCCCGAGCAACCTGCGGGGCGCCGCCGCGGCTCGTAAGTGGACCAACGTCGGCCCGAGCGAGGCGCTCTATCCGTTCACCGAGCTCCGCAACGCCTACAACTATGTGCCCAACGAGTACGTGGCGGGTGGCCGGGTCACCTCCATCGACATCGCCCCCGACTGCGACAACCGGTTCTGCCGCGCCTACGTCACCCCGGCCGGTGGCGGCGTCTGGGCCACCCTCAACGTGCTCGCCGCCGAGCCCAAGTGGTATTACCTGGGCGGGCCGCTGGGCATCAACGCCGCCGGCTCGGTCCGGATCGACCGCAATGACCGCACCGGCCTGACCGTCTATGCTGGCACCGGCGAGGCGAACACCTGCGGCTCCGGCTGCGTCGCCGGCGTCGGGCTGTACAAGTCCACCAACGGCGGCGTGACCTGGAAGGGCCCGCTGGGCAAGGACGTGCTGGACGGCAAGGGCATCGGCGAGATCACCATCAAGCCGGGCGATCCCAAGACCCTCTACGTCGCTACCACCACCGCGCTGCGGGGCATGTCGAGCTCCTGCTGCACGGGCGTCACCCGCCCGGTGCCGGACGCCGCGAAGTGGGGGCTCTACAAGTCCACCAACGGCGGCACGAGCTGGAAGTTCATCCACAACGGCTCGGCCGACCCGGCCCAGTGCACCGGCAGCGCCGCCGAGTTCGCCAACACCGCCGCCTGCTCGCCGCGCGGTGTGCGCCACGTCAAGCTCGACCCGCGCGATCCGAACATCGTCTACGCCTCCTCGTACGCCCGGGGCGTCTGGCGCTCGGCCGACGCGGGCGCGACCTGGGCGCAGATCAAGCCGTCGCTCAACCCGGCCGTGATCCAGACCCGCGCGGCGATCGACGTGGCCGCGCTGCCCGGCGGCAAGACCCGGATGTACGTCTACGAGGGCAACACCGGCACCCCGTACTCGCGGCTGTTCCGCAGCGACGACGTGGCCGCCGGGGCCCCCGCCTTCGCCGACCTGACCAGCTCGAACCCGGCCGACACCGGCTTCGCCACCTACAACCAGTGCGGCGGCCAGTGCTGGTACGACATCTTCGTGCACACCCCGGCGGGCCACCCGGACATCGTCTACACCGGCGGTTCCTACGTCTACGACGAGACCGTCGCCCACAAGCGGGCGGTCGTGCTGTCCACCGACGCCGGGGTCAGCGGCACCGACATGACCTTCGACGGCACCGACGAGCTGCACCCGAACGGGCTGCACCCCGACCAGCACGCGATCGTCACCCATCCGCGCAACCCGTACCAGTTCTTCGAGGCCAACGACGGTGGCGTCATGCGCTCCAGCGGCACCTTCGTCAACCGGTCGAGCTGGTGCGACAACCCGGACCGTGCCCTGGCCACCGAGGCCGAGCTGGCCCGCTGCCGGCAGATGCTGTCGAGGATCCCGGCGAAGCTGACCGCCGTCAACAAGGGCATGAACACGCTGCAGTTCATCAGCCTCTCCACCAGCCCGCACGACCCCAAGCTGCTGCAGGGCGGCACCCAGGACAACGGCACCTGGGAGAACAAGGGCCAGCGCCGGCGCTGGGTCAACACGATGATCGGTGACGGCGGCGCGTCCGGCTTCGACGCCGGCCGGCCCGAGTTCCGGTTCCACACGTTCTTCGACGCCACCCCCGAGGTCAACTTCAACAACGGCGACACCGGCAGCTGGATCTCGATCTACGACCCGATCTTCGGCCAGCCCGGCACGCTGTTCTACGCACCCGTGATCAGCGATCCCAAGGTCAGCGGCACGATGTTCGCCGGCACCGCGCGCTCGGCGTACCGCACCAAGACCTTCGGGCTCGGCACCCGCAGCATCGAGGAGGCCAACCGGATCTGCAACAGCTGGACCGGCACCTTCGAGGCGCAGTGCGGCGACTGGGCGCAGCTCGGCGCGACCCCGCTGACCGACGCCTCCCTCGGCGACCGGGCCGGCGGCGCCGTCTCGGTGGTCCAGCGGGTCGCCTCGGACGCCTCGACCGCGTACGCCGCGACCAGCACCGGCCGGGTCTTCGTGAGCCGCAACGTGGATGCCGAGCCGGCTTCCGCGGTCACCTGGACCAGGATCGACACCGCCACCACCCCGAACCGCTTCGTCACCAGCATCCACGTCGATCCGAAGAACCCGGCCCGGGCGTGGGTCTCGTACAGCGGGTTCAACTCCAACACCCCGGCCACCGCCGGGCACGCGTTCGAGGTCAGCGTGGCCGCCGGTGGTGCGACCTGGACCGACCGCTCGTACAACTTCGGGGACCAGCCGATCACGGACCTGGTCCGCGACGACGTCACCGCGGACCTGTACGCGTCCACCGACTTCGGCGTCCTGCGGCTGGCCAAGGGCAGTACCACCTGGACCAAGGCCGCCGCCGGCATGCCGAACGTCGAGGTTCCCGGGCTCACCATCGTGCCGGGCGAGCGGGTGCTGTACGCCGCCTCGCACGGTCTCGGTGCCTGGCAGCTGTCGCTGCGGTAGACGACCATCGGCGACAACCTGGTGAGGGGCCGCAAGCGCGGCCCCTCACCGCTGCCCGCAGCGGCCGGCCGTGCCTGGCGCACGCTCGGAGCGGTCTTCGTCGTGCTCGTCTTCGTGCCGCCGTTGCTGCTGCTGATCTCCGGATCGCTCACCCGGCCCGGGCTGCCACCGTCGCCGACGCCGCGGCTGGTGCCCGACCCGGCGTCCACCGCGGGCTATCAGGAGGCCGTCGAGCTCGGCGGCCTGCTGCGGGCCTCGCTCAATTCCGTGCTGGTCGCGGTCGCCGCCGTGCCGCTGAGTGTGCTGGTCGCCGCGCTGGCCGGCTTCGCCCTGGCCCGGCTGGCGCCACGCATCACCGGCACGGTCGTCGCCGCCTCCCTGGTCGCCCTGATGGTGCCGGCCACTGCCCTGCTGATGCCGCGCTTCGCGATCTTCCGGCTGCTCGGCCTGACCGACACCTTGGTGCCGCTGATCGCACCGGCCCTGCTGGGCACCTCGCCGCTCTACGTGCTGGTCTACTACCTGGCCTTCCGGGCGCTGCCGGCCGATCTCTACGACGCCTGCCTGATCGAGGACCTCTCGCCGGTGCGCATCTGGTGGCGGGTCGCCCTGCCGCTGGTACGCCCGGTGACCGCCGCGCTGACCGCCCTCACCTTCGTGCTCACCTGGTCGAACTTCCTCGATCCCCTGGTCTACGTCTACGACCGTGACCTGTTCACCCTGCCGCTGGCGCTGCGCTCGCTGTCGGTGCTGGACCCGACGGATTTTCCGGTGTTCCTGGCCGGGGCCGTGCTGGCCACCGTGCCGGCACTGGCGGTCTTCGTCCTCGCCCAGCGGCGCTTCCTGCGACACGACGACGACCCGACGGGACGAAACTGATGATGAGGACCAAGGCGCTGCTGGCCCTGATGCTCTGCACCGTGCTGGTCGGCGCCGGCTGCGGCGCGGGCTCCGGCACGGCCGCGGACGGATCGGCGCGATTGCTGGTGTTCGGCGCGCCTGAGGAACTGGCCGCCTACCGGACGCTCGTCGACGCGTACCGGAAGGCACGGCCCGGCAGCGACGTGCAGCTGGTCGAGGCCAGCGACCGCAAGGACCTGCTGGCCCGGCTGGCCACCTCGGTGGCCGGCGGTGCCCCACCCGACCTGTTCCTGATGAACTACCGCTTCTACGGCCAGTTCGCCGCGAAGGACGTCATCGAGCCGCTGGACAGCCGGATCGCGGAGTCGCCGGCCATCGATCCCGCCGACTACTACCCGGTGGCGATGGACGCCTTCAAGTGGGGCGGCAAGCAGCTCTGCCTGCCCCAGAACGTCTCCAGCCTCGCGGTCTACTACAACCGCACCCTGTTCCAGAAGCACCGGGTCGCCGAGCCGAAGGCCGGCTGGACCTGGAACGACCTCGTCACCACCGCCACCGCGATGACCCGTGATCCGGCCGGACGGGTGATCAAGGCAACGGAGAGCGAGGGTGCCGCCCTGCGGCCCGCCGTGCACGGCCTCGGCATCGAGCCGTCGATCATCCGGCTCGCCCCCTTCGTCTGGTCCAACGGCGGCGAGATCGTCGACGACCCGGCCCGGCCGACCCGGCTCACGCTGGACACCCCCGCCGCCCGCGAGGCACTGAAGAACCTGATCGATCTGCGCCAGGCCTACGGGGTGGTGCCCACCGACGAGGACGTCGAGGCCGAGGACGACGAGTCGCGGTTCGCCAACGGCCGCCTCGCCATGGTGCTGAGCTCCCGCCGGTCCACCACCACGTTCCGCTCGATCACCGACTTCGAGTGGGACGTCGCCCCGCTGCCGGTCTACCGCAACCCGGTCGGCGTGCTGCACTCCGACGCGTACTGCATGACCCGCGGCGCGAAGAACAAGAAAGCCGGCTGGAAGTTCCTGGAGTTCGCCATCTCCGAGGAGGGGCAGAAGATCATCGCGGCCACCGGGCGCACCGTTCCGTCGCACATCGGGGTCTCGACGTCGGCGGCGTTCCTCGGCCCGGCCCAGCCTCCGCGCAGCGCCAAGGTCTTCCTCGACGCCATCCCCACGGTGCGGGCGCTGCCGACCGTCTCCACCTGGCCGGAGATCGAGGACGCCACCGGAGGCATCCTGGAGAACGCCCTGTACCGGGGTGACAAACTCGACGACGTGATCCGTGATCTCGACGAGCAGACCCGGCCCTTGTTCGCCCGCGGCGAGCACGGGTGAAGGATCCCGGCCTCACGCTCGACGACGTCTCCGCCGCGTACGGGAAAACGCCGGTCCTGCGCGGCATCGACCTGGCCGTGGACCGCGGTGAACTGCTGGTGGTGCTCGGCCCGTCGGGAGCCGGCAAGTCGACGGTGCTGCGGGTGGTGGCCGGCCTGGAACCGGTCACCGCCGGCCGCATCCACATCGCAGGCCGCGACGTCACCGCCGACCGCCCCGGCCGGCGCAACGTGTCGATGGTCTTCCAGTCGTACGCTCTCTTCCCGCACCTGACCGTCGCCGACAACATCGCCTTCGGTCTCGAGGTGCGCGACACCCCGCGCGCGGTCGCCCGGGAGCGGGCCCGGGCAGCGGCCGAGACCGTCGGGTGCGCGGCCCTGCTCGACCGGCGGCCCGGGCAGCTCTCCGGCGGCGAGCGGCAACGCGTCGCGCTGGCCCGCGCGCTGGCCCGGGAGCCGGAGGTGTTCCTGCTCGACGAGCCGCTGTCCAACCTTGACCTGGCGCTGCGCACCGAGATGCGCACCGAGCTGCGGGCCCTGCACGACCGGCTGGGCGCGACCATGGTCCACGTCACCCACGACCAGACCGAGGCGCTGGTGCTCGCCGACCGGATCGCGGTGCTGCGCGACGGCCGGATCGAGCAGGTCGGCACCCCCGACGCGATCTGGCGCACCCCGGCCAGCGCGTTCGTCGCCCGCTTCGTCGGCTCCCCGGCGATGAACCTGCTCCCCGCGGCCGGGCCCTTCGCGCCGTCCGGCACCGCGCCGCCCGGGCTCGCCGGGGCCGGGGAGTTGCAGATCGGCTTCCGGCCGGGGGCGGTCACGCTGGGCCCGGCCGACGGCGCGGCTGACGGCGTGGCCGCCGTCGTGGACCGGCTCGAGGTGGTCGGCGAGGACGCTTACGCGTACCTCACCACGGACGGTGGCCAACCGGTCGTGGTGCGGGTTCCGGCGGACCGCCGGCCGGCCAGGGGCGCGGCGGTACGGGCCACCGTGCGCTGGGCGGACGTGCACGTCTTTCACGCCGGCAGTGGACTCCGGTACCCGCCGTCGTGAGGCCGGACAACCGTTCCCGCCGCCAGCTCGGGTTGATGCTGACGCCGTACCTGATCGGCCTGATCGGTCTGGTGCTGCTGCCCGCCCTGATCACCCTCGCGCTGGCCTTCACCGAGTACGACCTGCTACGCCCCCCGGCGTGGGCGGGGCTCGACAACTTCACCGAGCTGATCGACGACCCGATCTTCCGGGTGGCCCTGACCAACTCACTGGTCTTCGCGCTGGTCGCCGTACCCCTGCGGGTGCTCTTCGCGCTCGGCCTGGCGCTGCTGCTGCACCGCCGGGCACCCGGGGTCGGCAGCGCGCGCAGCGCGGCGATGCTGCCGACCGCGGTGCCCGAGATCGCCTACGGCCTGCTGTGGCTGTGGCTGCTGAATCCGCTCTACGGCCCGATCAACCAGGTGCTGCGCACCGGCGGCGAGAACGGCCTGACGGCGCTGGGACGCACTCCGCCGCAGTGGCTCACCGACCCGACCGACGCCCGGGCGGCGATCATCGCGATGAGCCTGTTCACGATGGGTGAGACCTTCGTGGTGCTGCTGGCCGCCCGCCGGGCGCTGCCCCGCGACGTCTACGAGATGGCGGCTCTGGAGGACGCCACCGGCTGGGACGTGTTCCGCCGGGTCACTCTGCCGTTGCTGGCACCGGTGCTCGGGCTGCTGCTGGTGCGTGACGCCATCCAGAGCCTGCACTTCACGTTCGTGCCGGCGCTGGTGGTGACCGACGGCGGGCCGCCGCCGTACGCCACCACCTACCTGTCGCTCTTCGTCTACCGAACCGGGTTCGAATACCTGCGGTACGGCTACGCCGCCGCGGCCACGCTGGTCATGATCCTGCTGACCCTGGCCGCGGTGGTCCTCCAGTGGCGGCTCATCCGCCGCTACCGTGCCTTCTACCGACTGTGAGGAACCGGGTGCGGGGCCGCCGCGTCCCAGGAACGGAGGTGTCCCATGGTACGGAGAGTGACAGTCGTCGTGGGCGTGATCGGTCTGCTGTGGCAGACAGCGGCCTGCAGTTCCGCCGGCACCTCGAACGACCCGTCCGGCGTGCGGCCCTCGGTCGCGTCCTCGTCCGTCCCACCGGTGCCGTCCGGTGACGTGCCCGGCCCGCTGCCCTGGGGCGCACGCACCCTCACCGGCGTGGTCGAGCGCTCGGGCGAGTGCACCATGCTGCTGGTCGGCGGGCGACGCTGGGCACTGACCGGGCCGGAGGCCGCGGCCCTGAGCCCGGGGGCGAAGGTGACCGTACGCGGCAACCTCACCACCCGGCCCGCCGGCTGCGGCGATCGCGACCTCGCCCAGACCGTCGCGGTCACCCGCGTCGAAACGGCCTGAGCGGCCGGTCAGGCCGCGCCGGGTGTGGTCGCGGGCGTGCTGGTGAAGAGCAGGACCTCGGCGTCGGTGCCGGTGAGGGGTTTGGCGAAGTAGTAACCCTGGCCGAGTTGACAGCCGCTGTCCCGCAGCGGCCCGCACTGGTCGAAGGACTCGATGCCCTCGGCGACAGTGGACAGGTGCAGCGTTCTGGCCAGGTGCACGATCGCCCCGGTGAGGGAGGCTTCGGGCGCCTCGGTGGCGACCGCGTCGACGAACAGTTTGTCGATCTTCAGGATGTCGATCGGGAACTGCCGGAGATAGGCCAGCGACGAGTATCCGGTGCCGAAGTCGTCGATCGCCAGCCGGACATTGAGCGCCTTGAGCGTCTTCAGCCGGGCGACGGTGATGTCGATGTCGTTGATCAGCAGCGACTCGGTGAGTTCCAGGGTCAGACAGCTACCGGCCAGGCCGGTGGAGGCCAGCACCTCGGCGACGAGTTGCGGCAGGTCGGGTTGCTGCAACTGGCGGGCGGACAGGTTGACGCTGATCGACAACGGCTCGTTCGCGGGCCGGCGGCGGTTCCACTCCGCTGCCTGGCGGCACGCCTCCCGCAGCACCCAGGTGCCGATCGGCACGATGAGGCCGGTCTCCTCGGCGAGGGGGATGAAATCCAGCGGCGGCACCATGCCGAGTTGGGGATGCATCCACCGCACGAGCGCCTCGAAGCCGCTGACCAGACCGGAGCGGAGATCGACGATGGGCTGGTACAGCAGGATGAACTCGTCGCGGTCCACGGCCACCCGCAGGTCGCTGGCCAGGTCGGTGCCCTTCTTCAAGGCCGCGTGCATGACGGGCTCGAAGACCTCGTAGCGACCTTTGCCGTTCTTCTTCGCGGTGTGCAACGCCAGATCGGCGTACTGCAGGAGCGTCTCGGCGTCCTGGTGACCGACGACACCGAACGCGACACCGATACTCGCGTTGATGAAGATGTCCCGGCCGTTGATCGGGAACGGCTCGCGGAGGGCCTGCAGCACCCGGCCGGCGACGGCGACCGCCCGGTCGCGCAGCTCCACGTCGTGCAGCAGCATCGCGAACTCGTCGGCGCCGAGCCGGGCCACCGTGTCCGTGGTCCGCACGCAACTGGCCAACCGCTCACCGACGGCGGCCAGGAGCAGATCCCCGACGGCGTGGCCGAGGGAATCGTTGACGCTCTGGAACCGGTCGAGGTCCACCGTCAGAACCGACGTCCTCATCTGATCCCGCTCGGCGCACGCGAGAGCATGGGCGAGCCGGTCATTGAACAATGCCCGGCTCGCCAGGCCGGTCAACGGATCACGGAACCCCTGTTCCAGGCCGTCGACCGCCTGGGCGTCGGTGATCGCCACGCCGACGTGCTCCGCGAAGGCGGCCAGCAGGCCCCGGTCGGCGGCGGTGTAGGCGCGCCCGGGCCGGCGCGACGCCACGACCAGGCTGCCGATCACCTCGCCGCCGCCACGCACCGGCGCGGCCATCGCCGTGCACACACCGTTCTCGGCGAGTTCCCGAATCCCGGCTCGCGACTCGGCGTAGTGGTCCAGCACCACCACCTCGTCGCGCATGACCGCCTGGCCCGAGGCGCCGCTGCCGTTCGCCGGCGCGCGCCACAACCGCCAGGCCACCCCCTCGGGCAGCCCGTGCACCGACACCACCTGCAACATGCCCGGGTCAGCCCGGTCCAGCAGCCGTAACCCGACGACCTCGTCACCCAGCAACACGTGGGCGCCGGCCGTCACCGCGTCGAAGACCTCCTGCAAGGATGCCCTCCGCACCGCGGCCCGCTGTACGGCGATCACCTGTTCCAACATCTGCAGCCAGGGCCCCGGCGGCGAGGCCAGCCCCTCCGGCACTGCTACGGCGGCCGGGGCTAGCGCGTCCGAATGGTGGGTATTCCGCACCTTCCCCCGATCGGCACTTCCGGCCGGGAACTGAGCGTTGTCGCTCCGGCGCGCTATTGCAGGCAGGCGTGTACGTCGTGGAGTAGCTGCATGGTGTCGAACGGTTTGGCGATCATCGGTAGCTGCCCCGGGTGAGTCTCCGCCTCCTCGTGCTGGTGGGCGGGATAACCGGACATCAGAAGCACGCGGGTGTCATTGCCGGTGCGGTGGATGGCGGCGACGAAGTCGCGCAGGTTCATGCCCGGCATGACGACGTCGGCGAGGATCAGCGCCACCGGTGATCGGGCGAGGGCTGCCAGGGCATCCTGGCGGCTGGTCAGCACCGCCGCCTCGTAGCCGGCCGCGCTGAGCACCCGGGCGGCGACCTGGGCGATGTCGTGGTTGTCGTCCACCACGAGGATGCGGGTGTCCGGCCGCGGCGGCTGGGGCCGGTCGCGTACGGCCACGCTCTTCTCCTGCTGGGGGCACGCGGGCAGGTGGATGGTCAGGCGGGTGCCGCGGCCCGGCTCGGACCACAGGTCCACGGTTCCCTTGGCGTCCTTGATCACGCCGTAGACGGTGGACAAGCCCAGGCCGGTGCCCTTTCCGGGGCCCTTGGTGCTGAAGAACGGCTCGAAGGCGTGCTCGACGACGTCGGCCGGCATGCCGTGGCCGGTGTCCTGGATGACCAGGCAGACGTACTCGTGCGCGAAGGGCTCCGGCTGTGCGCCGGCGGCGTCGAGCCGTTCGGTGGACGTAACGACCGTGATGGTGCCACCGTCGGGCATCGCACCGCGGGAGTTGACGACGCAGTTCATGATGATCTGTTCCAGGCGGCTGCGGTCCATGGTGACGGCCGGCAGACCGGGCTTCAGATCGACGGCGAAGGTGATGTCCTCGCCGAGGGTGCGGCGCAGCAGGGTGAGCGACTCGGTGATGACCTCGTTGACGTCGAGCACCTCGGGCTGCGCCGGCTGCAGCCGGCTGAAGATGAGGAGTTGCCTGGTCAGGGCGGCACCCTGCAGCGCGGCGCGCTCGATGCATTCGATGTCCTCGCGGCAGGCGTGATCCGCCGGCAACGTCTCGAGGGTCAGGTCCGCGAATCCCTTGATCACTCCCAGGATGTTGTTGAAGTCGTGCGCGATCCCGCCGCTGAGGTGTCCCAGGGAGTCCAGGCGTTCGGCCTGACGCAACTGCTGTTCCAGTCTTTGCCGATCCTGTTCGGCCTGGACCTGCTCGGTGACGTCGCGCAGGATGCCTTCCACACCGACCTGCCGGTGGTTGTCGTCGTATGCCGGGATCGTGCGTTGCTCCACCCAGGCGACGCAGCCGTCGGGACGGTGGCAGTGCAGCACGTGTCGTTCCGGATGGGGTGAATACCACGACGCGTGGAATTGCTCCCGGTCCTCGGGGTCGGCGGCGGTCAACAGCCGGTGCGGGTCCCGCGTCAGCTCCTCCGGAGTGGCGCCGACCAGGGCGGTGATGGCCGGGCTGATGTATTCCACCACGGGCGTGGGATACAACCGCAGCCGGAACACCACATCCTGCAGGTGCTCGGCGACGAGCCGGAAACGTTCCTCCGCGGTGTCCAGGGCCGCTCGCATCTTCCGCCGGTCGCGCCGGTCGTGCGCCTCGTCGAGCTCTCGGCAGACCGCGGGTACGAGCCGGCTCAGGTTGTCCTTGAGGACGAAGTCACGCGCACCGGCTCGCATGAGCCCGGCGGCGACCTCCTCGCCGATCTGCCCGGAGACGACGATGAGGGGGACCTCCAGGCCGGTGCCACGAAGGATCTCCAGCGCCTCGGGTACGTCCAGGGCGGGCATTCTGCCGTCGGAGATGACCAGATCGGGTGGCCGGTCCCGGAGCTGTTCCCGCATCGCCTCGGCGGTCTCGATCCGCTCGAAGGTCACATCCATGTCCTCGTGGCGCAGGTGGCGAATGATGAAGAACGCGTCGTCCTCGCTGTCCTCCAGCAGCAGCAAGTGCGCCGAGCGCTGCATCGTCTACTCCACCGGGGTGCGGACGCTCGCCGCGTTCTGGTTCACCAGCAGCCAGTAAAGGCCGAGGACGCGAACGGCCTCGAGAAAGTTGTCGAACTCGACGGGTTTGCGCACGTAGCTGTTGGCGCCGAGGTTGTAGCTGCTGACGATGTCCCGTTCCTCGTTGGAGGTGGTGAGCACGACCACGGAGACGTACCGGGTGCTCTCGTTGCCCCGGATGGCGCGCAGCACGTCCAATCCGTTGATCTTGGGCAGGTTGATGTCGAGGAGGATCAGTTCGGGCACGAGCGGCTTGCCGTCGCGCGGCAGCAGGAAGTCGATTGCCTGCTCGCCGTCGGTGGCCACGATGACCCGGTTGCAGATGTTGTTCTTCCGCAGCGCCCGCTGGGTCAGCAGCACGTCGTCCGGGCTGTCCTCCACCAGCAGGATGGTGCCGTCGCTGGGCGTCGCTCCCGGGATCTGGACCTCGCTGCTCGGCGATGTGGTCATCTCAGGCCGCCATGACGGGCTGGGCGGCTTGCACGGGTCGTTCGGTCATTTGGCCCTCCAGGGAGAAGAAGAAGCTCGCGCCTTGGTCGGGTGCGGCCTCGGCGAAGATACGGCCGCCGTGGCGGTGCACGATCCGGGCCACGATGGCCAGCCCGATCCCGGTGCCCTCGAACTCCGCGGCCGGGTGCAACCGCTGGAACGCGGTGAACAGCTTGTCCGCGTACTGCATGTCGAAGCCGGCGCCGTTGTCGCGGACCACGAAGAACGTCTCGTCGTCGCGTTCGCATCGGCAGACCTCGACGACGGGGTCGCTGCGGCGGCCGGTGAATTTCCACGCGTTGCCGATCAGGTTCTGCAGCAGCAGGCGCAGCAGTTGCGGATCGGCGTGCGTGTGCAGCCCTTCCCGGACGACCAGGGTCACCTGCCGCTGGGGATCGGCGGCGGCCAGTTCCTCGGCGACCTCGTCCGCTATCGCGCCCAGGTCGACGTCGCGCCGGCCGAGTTCCACCCGGGTCGAGCGGGACAGGTTCAGGAGATCATCGATCATGTGCCCCATCCGGGCCACGTTGGCCTGCAGCCGGCGCAGATACTCGCGCCCCGTGTCATCCAGCCGGTCGGTGTAGTCATCCTGCAGGGCCTGGCTGAAACCGTGCAGCGAGCGCAACGGAGCGCGGAGGTCGTGGGAGACCGTGTAGGCGAACGCGTCGAGCTCCTTGTTGGACGCTTCCAGTTCGGCGGTGCGGTTGCGCACCCGGGTCTCCAGCTCGGCGGCCAGCCGCCGGGCCTCCGCCTCGGCCTGTTTCAACTCGGTGATGTCGGTGGAGATGCCGCAGACCGCATAGGGTTTGGCGCTGCTGTCGAGGACCGGGAACTTGACCGAGACGTAGGTCCGCAATCCGTGGTCGGTCTGCGCGGTCTCCTCGAACTGCACTGTCCGGCCCTGCTCGGCCGTCCACAGGTCGTTCTCCCGTAACTGGTCGGCCAGCTCCTTGGGGAACACGCCCTGATCGGTCATGTTGATCACCCGTTCCCGGCCGACCTTGAAGAGCCGTTCCCACTCCTGGTTCACCAGCAGATAGCGCCCGTTGTCGACGCGCTTCATGTAGATCACGGCGGCGGTGTTGTCGATCAGCTTCTGGAGCTGGTTGTGGCTGGCCTGGGCATCCAGCTCGGCGGCGGCCCGTTCCCGCAGCTGCGCGCGGCCGGACCGGACGGCGACCCCGCCGTAGCACAGCAGGATGAGCGAGTCGGCGACGACGGCCACCAGTCCGGCCAGGGTGGCCCGCTCGGTCGCCGCACCCATCGCCACCGCCAGCACGCCCACCGTGGCCGCCGCCACGGTGGCGACTCCCAGCGTCGTCCAGTTCGGGGCGGACGCGGCCGCGGTGGGCCGGTCGGGCTCCTCCCACGAAGGCTCGTCGGAGGAATCCGGCTCGGAGTGCGAGGTTGTGGTCGCGGAGCTGGGTGCTGACGAGGACATGCGCCGCTCCTCACCGGGTACTTGCCGCTGACGGAGATGCTACGGCGATTTCACCTGAATAACCTGAATAGCGGCAATCATCAGTATTGGCCGGAACGATGCCGGTCAGCGGCTACTCGACCTCGACCGTGAGCAGGTCGTCAACGATGGTGACGAGCGCGAGGACACCGGCATGATCGGCTGCCGAGCCGTGCACGATGCCGAGGTATCCCAGGGTTCCCAGGCGCCAGTCGAGCCGGTCGCCGGCCTGCCGGAACACCTCCACGTACCGGATGCCCGGCACCCGGGACAACCGGTCGACGCCGTCCAGCCGGCGCAGCGTCGTCGCCGCCATCGGAGCGGTGAGGAAGTACTGAAAGGCGTGCTGCCGATATCCGGGCTCCGGGATGTCCACGCCGTGGCCGAGGGCGGCGGCCAACGCCGAGCGGACGAGATCGACCCGGCGGGCGCGGCGCACGAGATCGGCGACGTAGCCGCCGAGCCGCCCGTTGACCTCGATCAACCGCGGTCCGGCGGGCGTGAGCTTGACCTCGGTATGGGTGACGCCGACCGTGACACCCAGCGCGCGCAGGGCGGCCTCGGTCAGCTCGAACACCGCCCGCCGCCAGCCGGCGGACAGGGTCGCGGGGACGACATATCCGGTTTCCCGGAACGGCGGCGCCAGCGGGAACTTGCCGGTGATCTCGATGTGCCGCACCGACCCCGCCACCGTCACCGACTCCACGGAAACGTAGTCGCCGAAGCCCGGCCCGGCCACCGACGGGTCGCCGGGGCAGGATCTCCTCCAGGACGTAGGGCCCCGGCCCGGCCTGGAACTCGCGCAGCCGGCCGGCCGCCTCGACCAGGCTGTCCACCCGGCAGGTGCGGGCGCTGCCCGCGCCCACCCGGGGCTTGAGGATCGCGGGCAGGCCCACCGCGGCCACCGCGGTCGCCAGGCCGGCCGGATCCGCTACCGCGCGGCAGCGAGGGGTCGGCAGCCCCGCGCGGGCGAACAACTCGCGCTGCACGTACTTGTCCGTCACGGCCACCGCCGACGACGGGCTGAGGTAGGCGAAGGCATGCCGCTCGGCGAGCTCGGCGGTTCGGCGGATCTGCCCCTCGCTGAACGTGGTCAGGCCGGCCAGCCGCAGCCCGGCGACCCGGTCGCCGAGCCGGTCGCCGGACAGCCCGGTGAGGTCGCACACCTCGCCGAGTTCGCCCAGCTCGTCGACGAGCGTGCGCACGTACGGCAGCGCCCGATCGCACAGGAAGACGACCTCATACCGGCCGCGGGCGGCAGCCAGGATGCTCATCGGGGTGGCCGCGCCGAAGTCCAGCAGGACGCCGACCCGGGGAAGGGTCATCGGGCCGAGGCGGGACCGAGGAAACCCGCCTGCTGGAAGAAGTCGATGTAGTGATCCAGCAGCGCCGAGTCGACCGGTGGAACCCGGATCTCCGCGTCGGCGAGCGCGGCCCGCGCGTGGGCGCGGCCGAAGTCGGGAAAGTGCTCGGCGAAGAACATCTCCTTCAACACCAGACCGTTCCGGGGGCACCGGTCCACCCACAACGGCAGGAACGGCGCGAACGGGTGGTCCGGCCGATCGCAGGCGAAGCGAACCACCTGCGGCACCCAGTCCTCGAAAGGCGCCGTCCGGATCCGGTATCCGCGGGCGCGAAGCCGGGCGACCATGTCCCGCAAGGTGGCCGGCGCGGGATTGGAGAGATGGTACGTCCGGGACGTGCCGGCCTGCCGCATCACGATGTGGATGATCTGCGCGGCGAGGACGTCCACCGGGATCAGATCCAGGGCCAGGTCGATGTCGGGCGCCAGGCCGCTGTCCACGATCACCTTGAACAGCGCGCACGTGGCGCTCTCCAGGTTCCAGGCCCCGCTGATGAGGTCGCCGGAGATCTCGTACGGCCGGTGCACGGCGACCGGCAGCCCCTCCGCACGGGCCCGCGACAAGATCCGCTCGGCCACCCATTTCGTCTCGGTGTATCCCATGTACAGGTGCTCGGGAAACGCCAGCTCGGTGTCCTCGTCGACCAACCGCACGCCGGCGGCGCCGAACCCGGCGAGCACGGCGAGCGTCGAGACGAAATGCAGCGGGACGCTGCGGTGCGCGGCGGCCAGCCGGATCAGCTCGACCGTCCCACCCACGGTCACCGGGCCCAGGTGGGCGTACGGGTAGGTGAAGTTGACGTAGGCCCCCGCGTGCAGGATCGCGTCCAGGAACCGGCCGTACTCGGAGAATCTGCCCGCCGCCCAGCCCAGCGCGGGTTGCCCGAGATCCCCGGCCAGCGCGACCACCCGCCCGGTGGGCAGGTCGCCCAGGCCGTAGCGGAGCTGCTGGCCGACCAGCCGCTGCTGGGCCTGCTCGTCGCTGCCGGCCCGCACGAGGCAATGAACGCGGGCGTCGGTGTGCTCCAGGAGGCGGCGCAACAGGTAGGTGCCCAGGAATCCGGAGGCCCCGGTCAGCAGGATCTCCTCGGGCACCGGTGAAACGGTTCGCGCGGCGACGGCCGGCCGGGGCAGCTCGACCGAGGCGGCCCGCCACCAGTCGATGTCGTCCCCCGCGTCGTCCCGGGTGAGGGTTTCGTCTCGCGCCTCCTGGACGGCCAGCGCGCAGGCACGCAGCGAGGGATCGGTCAGCAGGCGCCGGGTCAGGAACCGGCTCTGCCCCGGGCCGACGCCGAACAGCGTGCGCAGCCGCGCGAAGATCGTGGCCGCCAGCAAGGAATTGCCGCCCAGCTCGAAGAAGTCATCCTCCGCGGCCACCCGGTCGACGCCGAGGACTTCCTCCCAGAGATGCGCCAGGCCCGCCTCGATGGGCGCGGCCGCGCGACCGGGCGGCGTCGGCGCGGTCACGGCGGGCAAGCGGACGCCGCCGCCGAGCTGGTTGCGGTCCACCTTCCCGCTGGCGGTCAACGGCATCCGCGGCACCGGCACGTATCTGCCCGGAAGCATGTAGGCCGGCAACCGGCCGCCCAGCGCCGTCCGCAGCCGGCCCGGGTCCGCTCCCGTGCCGGCTCCCAGCGTCGAGGTGTAGAACGCCTCGATCACTTTGCCGCCGGGTGACTCGGCGACCACCACGGCGGCGTCGCCCACTCCCGGACAACCACGCAGCGCGGCCTCGATCTCGTCCAGCTCGATCCGGAAGTCGCGCACCTTGACCATGCGGTCCCGCCGTCC
Organism: Actinoplanes sp. ATCC 53533; assembly: GCF_003947245.1. Lineage (NCBI taxonomy): Bacteria > Bacillati > Actinomycetota > Actinomycetes > Micromonosporales > Micromonosporaceae > Actinoplanes > Actinoplanes sp. ATCC 53533. Next base: position 119,306 of record NZ_QHHV01000028.1, read on the forward strand.
CAGGAACTCCAGCGTCCCGTCCGGCAGCCACCGCGCGCGATCCCCGGTGCGGAACGCCCGCCCGCCCGGCAAACCGCCGAACCGATCCGGCACGAAGCGCCGGGCAGTCAGCTCCGGGTCGTTGACATAGCCCAGCGCGACGCCGTCACCGCCGACCCACAGCTCACCCTCCTGACCCGTCTCGGCCAGGGCCCCCTCGTCGGTGACCACGTAACACGTGGAGTTGGCGATCGGCCGGCCGATCGGAATGCGGGCGAGGTCGGGCGGGGCGTGGGTGATCCGGTACGTCGCGGAGAACGTCGTGTTCTCCGTGGGGCCGTACCCGTTGACCAGTCGGCCCGGTCCACCGGCCCGGAGCACCTCCCGCACCGCCTCGGGAGACAGCACGTCGCCACCGCTGATCAGAAACCCCACAGTCTGGAACATGTCCGGCCGCACCCGGGCGAGATGGTGGAACACTCCGGCCGACAACCACAACACGTCGATGCGTTCGTCCACCAGGAGCCGGTGCATCCGCGTCGCGTCCAGCAGCGTGTCCTGATCCACCACCACCAGGCATCCGCCGTTCAGCAACGCGCCCCAGAACTCGAAAACCGACGCGTCGAAAGGCAGGTAGCCCGTGGCCGCCACCCGGTCGTCCGGGCCGAAGGCCACATAGTCCGTGTCGATGACCAGGCGCGCGACCGACCGGTGCGCCACCGCGACAGCCTTCGGCACCCCGGTCGCCCCCGAGGTGAACAGGACGTAGGCGGGGTCCGTCGCCCGCACCGGCACCTCCGGGCGGCTTCGGCCCGGTCCTCGCCGAAACTCGCCGACCGGCAGCACCGTGAGCCCGCCGAGATCCGAAGCGTGGCCGGGCAGCGCCACTGCCCGGCTGATGCCCAGCTCCCGCACCAGCTCGCGGCGGCGTGGGGCAGGATCCGCGGGATCGAGGGGCACGTACGCGCCGCCGGCCTTCATGATCGCCAGGGCGCCCACCGGCGCCTCCAGGCACCGCTGGCCCAGCAACCCCACCGGCTCTCCCGGCGGCACACCGGCGTCGAGCAGGGCCCACGCGACCCGGTCCGACCACTCGTCGAGCTCGCTGTACGTGAGCTCCCTGCCCAGGTCGCGCACCGCGGGCGCGGCCGGGCGGCGACTCGCCCAGGCCGCGAACAACTGGGGAATGGTCTTGCCGGCCGGATACGCGGTGCGGACGCCGCGCCATCTCTCCACCGAGCCGCCGGCACCTTCGGGGCCGGCAGGCAACACGAAGCCCGTCACGGCACCTCCACTGGGTCAGGACGGAGAGGCCCCGGCTGGCAGGTCCTCCCCGGACCGGGTGGAACGACCCGATCTAGCGAGCACCACCAGTTTCCTGCAGGTCATCCCACCTCCCGCGGCGCTGTCCTTGATCCGACAGGCTTCCGCAGTCACGCTCGTCCGCGGCCGGCTCAGGCGGGAGCGGCCGCCTCGAGCCGTGCGGTGAAAGCGGCGATGCCCGGCCCGGTGCCCCGCTGACCTGCGCCTCAGCAATTCCACAGCCGAGCCGTCGGGGCGCCCCTGCGACGCTCTCGAGGCGGAACGGGGCCGACGAGGCGATGGCCGTGTCCGGCCCGGTAAGCGATACGGGGGTGGGCCGGGCACCGCGCACGCCGAAGGATCCGCGCGACCCGCACCGGACGAGGCGCCTGCTCCGCCGCGATCAGGTCAGCAGGCCGGCACCACATCATCGAAACGCAGACAGCGGGAGAAGAAATACAGTGACGCATGAACGGAATCGCGGATCCGCGCGACCATCGCGCGGGGGGTTCCGCAGGACGTACCGGGGAATCATCGTTCTCCTCAGCACCGTAGTCGCGGTAACCGGCCTGGCGGGTCCGTCGCCGGCGACGGCCGGGACGGCGAAGTCGGCCGCGATCGCCGCGGACGCGCCCAACCACGGTTTCCTCACCCGCAGCGGGCGTCAGCTGATGCTCGACGGCCAGCCGTACAAGTTCGTCGGTGTGAACGCGTTCGGGCTGACCGGCTGCGACGGCGCGTTGACCGATACCTCCGAGGCCGGGCTGGACGCCTACTTCGCGTCGCTGCGGCCCAAGAGCATCACTCGCACCTGGGCGTTCAAGCCGTTCGGGCTCGAGGTCGTGGACCGCGTGGTCGCCGCGGCCGAGCGACACAACCAGATGGTGATCTTCGCGCTGGCGGACGGGGCGAACTACTGCGCCGATGACGGACACGACGCCGCCTTCTACGCCGGCGGGTTCCGGGGCGACTACCTCACCTGGGTGCGTTCGGTCGTGCCGCGCTATCGCGACTCCAAGGCGGTCGCGATGTGGGAGCTCATGAACGAGCCGAAGGGCGCCTCGTCCGACACGGTCATGAAGACCTTCTTCGACGAGACCGCCGCGATCATCAAGTCGCTCGACCCGAACCACCTGGTGTCGTCGGGCTCGCAGGCCGCATATGTCGACGGCACCAACGACTACGCCTATGTGCACAGCGGGCCCGACATCGACGCGGGTTCGCTCCACGAGTACGACTACGACTACCAGAACAGCCACACGATCGTCTCCGGCTGGTTCGAGCCGGCGATCGAGGGGATGAACGCGCTCGACAAGCCGCTGTACGTCGGCGAGGTCGGGGTGGCCGCCGCCGACACCATCGCCGGCTGCCGCAGCCGCGCGGCGCGGGCCGATGTCTTCCGGCAGAAGTTCGACGCGTATCTCAACGGCGGCGCCACGGGCGTGCTGGCCTGGTCCTACCGCACCACGAAGACCGAGAACTGCGCCGACTCTGATGCCACCATCTACCCCGCCGACTCCTACATGGCGATGGCCAAGAGCTATGACCTGCCCGGCGTGACCGACCCGACCGACGGCCCGCCCGGGGTGGGTAGGTACGACGAGGAGTCCTACACGTTCTCCGGGACGTGGGCGGCCAGCGCCGACCCGGCGAAGTTCAACGGCGACGACCGGTTCACGCAGACCGCCGGTAGCTACTACACCTTCTCGTTCACCGGCACGAAGGTGCAGCTCTACGCCGCAGTCGCGAGCCACCACGGCATCGCCGCAGTCAGCATCGACGGCGGCGCCGAAGTCGACGTCGACTTCTACGCGGCAACCCGCGCCGAGCAGCACCTGTCCTACACCTCACCCACGCTGACCGCCGGCACCCACCTGATCAAGGTCCGCAACACCGGCCGCAAGAACACGGCCTCGACCGGCACGGTGATCGCCGCCGACCGGATCGATGTCACGTCCTGACGCTCTGCCCACTCACAGCCGCTTCAAGGGGACCCAGATGGGAAGCACCACCATGTTCTTCCGAAGAATATTCACCGTGATCGCGCTGAGCTGCGCCGCGATCCTGACGCCGGTAGCCGCCTCCACCGCGTCGGCGGTCAACGCTTTCGAGTGGAACTACACGACCGACGGCGACGAGGACGGGTACATCAACTGCACGTCGGTGGCCGGGGGCCAGCCACTCAGCGGCATCGCCGGATGCTTCCACCCGGTCGGTGACAAGTTCTGGGTGAGCGACTATCAGCGCGACGGCCTGTCGGCCGCCTTGTACTGGTTCAACTACAACAGTGATGGCACTATGTACCGCCACGGCGCCTGCGTCGAGAAGCGCGGCACGGGCAATAACGGCTGGTGCAACAAGGACTTCCGCGAAGGCAGTGAAATAAAGTTCAAGCTCTGCTTCCTCGACGTGCCGACCGGGGTGTTCGGCGACTGCGGCCGCCTCGTGTCAGACATGACAGCCTGATGGCTGAGCCCCGCTGAACGAACCGGGGCCATGGCGCCTGATGCCCGCACCGGCCGGTGCGGGCATCACGCATTCTCGCCCAGCGCGCGGAACGCACTCAGCTCGTGTACCGGGCCCAGTCCACATGCGTCGCCACCTGATCAGGCGTCTGGGGATTCGGCGCCGGCACCGGGCCATCGGGTCCCGGAATCACCTGCACGTAGAGAAACATCGGAACCGACGGGATGGTCACCCGCCCGGGTAGTTTCCGGGTGTCGAAGATGACCGCCCCGTTGAGCGAGAAGGTGACGAAATCGGCCCGCCACTCGATCGAGTACGTGTTCCAATCGGTGAAATCCCCGTTCACCGAACCGCCGTCGATCGGGCTGCCGCCCGCGCCGCGCATGACCGGATACATGGTCCGGCGGTCGCCTTCGTCGATCCGCGCCAGCGTCATGAAGCCCCAGCCCGCGGCATCCTCGTCGGCGCCCGAGTACAGCCCGATGACGGAGCCGTACCCGGCGCCGGCATCGACCTTGGCCCGGACCTCCCACACCCCGTAGGTACGGACGACTCCGCCTTCCAGACACCAGCAGACGGAGCCGGCCGTGTTTCCCCTGCCGGTCGGGCTCCGGCCCGCACCAGTGATCTGCAGTTCGCCACCGCCGACCCGCACCTTGCCCGGAGACCATGACGATCCGTTGTCGTGCGCCGTCTCGTGGGCGCTCCACTGCATGGGCGCCAACCCCGTGCCGGAGAAGTCCTCGGTAGCGGTGAATCGCACCTCGGCGGGCCTGTCGGAGGGCCGGTCGGGGTGTCGGGAGAGGCTGACCGCGCCAGCGGTGACGGCGAGCGTGAGGGTCATGGCGAAGGCCATGATGAAAGGACGGCGGCGCCGGCGACGCGGCTTCGCGGGAACGGACCCATCGGCACCCGCCGTCACGGCCTGGGATTCCCCGGCTGCGGCATCGGCATCGGCGCCGGCGGGCTGCGTCGCGCCAGCGGGCTGCGTCGCGCCAGCGGGCTGCGTCGCGCCAGCGGGCTGCGTCGCGCCAGCGGTCGCAGCGAGCCGGGCCGGTGGCGGCAGAGCGGGCGCCCGGGTAGCCGGCGTCTCCGACCGCCTCGCCGGGGCGGCGCCGACCGGCTGGGGATCGGCGCGCAGGACGGTCTCATAGAGCAGCATCAGTTGCGGGCTCGGGTCGGTGCCGTACTCATCGGCGAGACGCTGCCGGTGCAGGCGGCACCGTTCCAGCGCCTCGGTCGGGCGGCCCGCACCGACCAGCGCCCGCACCAACGCCACGACCAGCGGTTCCACCAGGGGGTTCGCATCGGCCAGCGCGGTCAGCGGCGCGAGCACCGCCGTCGCGTTGCCGAGGGCCACCTCCGCCTCCGCCCACTCGGCCCTGGCCGTCAGGAGCTCGCCGGTCAACTGCTCGCGGGTGCGTACCGCCCACGCCCCGTCCACTCCGGTGAGCGGGTCGCCTCGGTGCAGCGCCACGGCCCGCCTCAGCGAGTCGACGCGCTCCTCGGGGGTGCAGGACGGCATCCGGGCCTGAACGACCAGCTCACGGAAGCGGATCAGGTCGACCTGATCGGGCCGGGCCGTCAACCGGTAGCCGCCCGGCTGGTTGATCACGGTCACTGTCGCGTCGCTGAACGACTTCTCCAGCACTCGGCGGATCCGGGTGATGTAGGTGCCGAGCGTCCTGGCCGCCTGCCCGGGCGGATCGTCGCCCCAGACCCGGTCGATCAGGGTCGTCGTGGACACCACCCGACCCGCGTCGACCGTCAGCGCCGCCAGCACCGCCAGCCGGCGTGGTTCGCCGGCGTGGACGACTCCATCGTGGGCGAGAACTTCAACCGGTCCGAGTATCCGCAGCTCCGCCACCGTGCAACCCTCCCCGCCCAACCGCCGAAAGCCGCATGGCCGGCGACACCTTACCAACACCCGGATGGCAGGCTTCCGCGCTCACTCACAAAATGATCGATGTTTGGGTGCGCGGACCTGACCGCACGGACTCGACCGGCGCGGAGCCGCCCCAACTCCGCCAGTGCGGTGTCCACGAAATTCACCGGGTTGGGCTTTGGTGGCTGTTGTGGATCCTCGCTCACGGGTGTGGGCGAGCGACTCCCTACCGGTGAGGGTGGGGCGGGCCGCCGCCGGCCAGGGGACCCTGCCGATGTCGACCGTGGTGGTCGGCGTCTTGGGTCACGCCGTGCCGTTCGGACACCGGGCAGGTGTCGTCCGGCTCGACGGTGCGTGACCATCCCACCTGTTGCGGGTGGGGTGGTGAAAGCGCCCGGGGTACGGGTGGCGATGGTGAGCGCCGCGGCGAGGTCGCGGTGCCCGGTGAACCGGCGATGCTGGCAGGTCATCGCTCTGCCGCGGGGTTTGCTGATCCGGTGTTCGCAGTGGGGGCAGGTCGATGAGGTGCCGCGTTCGTCGACCCGGCGCACTCGGATCCCGGCGGGTCGCCACACCGGCGCCGCCAGGCACTGATCTCCAGGACGCAGGCCCATACGTCACCGGCCGACCGCAGCAGACCGAAACACCGCCGCCGCTGCGCCCGGCTCAGACGCAGGCCCAGATGGGCGGTGCGATGCACCACCCGACCAGTTCCTACATCCCGACGTCTAGGCATGCGACAAGTATGCACGAGACTCTAGGCGCACGACAAGTGCCTGAGGCTGCCAGGCCTTGGACGATGTCCAGCACCTCACCGACCCGGTCAACCTTTCATGGCCACCGCGCTAGCGACGCCGAGCCCGTCGAAGTGGTAAAACACTCTCTCCCGTCAACTGCGGCTGTGTGTCCGCTCACCGGCGGATGCAGGCTGGCCTAAGATGTAGACGCGAAAAACTCACATTTCCCGCTTCTTCCCTTTTTGAGGCAACGTTGGATACTAATCAGGACACCATCGAGACCGCCCTCGCCGATTTGCGCGGGGTCGGCCTCGACGAGTTGTGTCGGCGGCAGACCCCGGATGCCCTGGAGGCCTTCCGGGATGTGTTGATCAGTCAGATCGAACGCCCCCGTATCAACCTCGGATCCGGGCCGCCCGGCCGCGCCGATTAAAGGAGCACTCCGGCCGCACACCTTCCTGGAGAGAAGATCAATTTAGATGGATCCGGCTCACGCGCCACATGGCATCACCCGGCACCGCCTGTCCGCGGCGTCGTTTTCCGTGCTGTCCCACGGGGTGGGATCTTCGCGGATCACTCGCGACTTCTGGAGCACCGAGGAGAGCCGGCGCCTCCTGCTGGTCAGCACCCTGATCAATGAGATCGGGCGAGACCCGGCCGGCCTGGGCCCCCTCCCCCCGATAGCCGAGGTCTTCGGGGCGCTCAGCGAGGCGCGGCAGAAGGCGCCGGCCGAGGTGGGCGAGCTCCTGCTGGACCCACAGGTGGGCAGCGGTTGCGCCTATGCCCTGCGACGACTGCACGGGGGCGCCGTCAGCGACGCACCACTGTGGCTGGATCTCGGCATCCTGCACGCCCTGGCCCTGGCCGCGGCGGCACGGGCCGGCCTGACCTGGTCGACGCGGCTCCCCGCCCGGGACGGCAACGTGATGATCCCGAGCCACGGCATGGCTCGCCTCGGCGAAGGCAGTCCGACGGCGACGGTGACCGGGCGCACCGAGGGCGGGCAGATCCGGCTCTCGGACGGTGAACGGCACCTGACGGTTCCCCGGGACGAATCCGATGTGGAGGCCGGCGAGTCCGGCATCGGCTGGTGGTCGCTGCGCCGCGTCCGAGTCGGCGGCAAGCGACCGCTGTCGGTGCGGATCGACGATCTGGATCCGCACCGTGACCTGGCGGACCCGGTCCCGCCCGTTCGACTCGACCCCGACGCCCTGCGGCGCTGGGGCAGGCTGCTCGAGGATGCCTGGGAGCTGCTGTGCCGCGAATATCCGGCCGACGCCGAGGCGATGGCCGACGGTGTGGTCTCGATCGTTCCGCTCAAACACGAGCCGGGCTGGGAGACGCGTAGTGCCTCGAACGGCGAGGCATTCGGCAGCATCATGCTTTCCATGCCGCGGGACACGGTCGAGATGGCCGTTTCACTCATTCACGAGTATCAACACATTATGCTCGGCGCGCTGCTGCATCTGATTCCCCTGACGAAATCCGATGACGGTTCGCTCTACTATGCACCGTGGCGCGATGATCCCCGTCCCCTCGCCGGCCTCGTGCAAGGAATTTACGCCTTTTTCGGCATCGCCAGATTCTGGCGGATCAGGCGTGACACGACGAGCGGGAACGAGCGGGCCATGGCGGCTTTCGAATACGCCTATGCCCGGCAGCAGACCGTCGAGTCGGTACAGATCGCGCTGTCGTCGGGCGGTTTGACCGAAGCGGGCCGGCAGCTGTTCGAGGGATTGCGGAGCCGGCTCGACGATTGGTCGCGGGAGCCGGCGGACGCGGTCGATCCACGGATCGACCGGCTGGCGACGATCACCGCGGACAGCCATCGGATCGGCTGGCGCCTCCGGCACTTCCACCCTCGGGAGGAAGAGGTCGCCACCTTGATCAGTCAGTGGGCCGAGCGGCAGTCCCCCCGCCCGGGAAGCCCCGCACCCGCCGCGATCCGGCCGCATTCCGGCCTGCGCTGGGATCAGCGCATTCCGGCCGTGGCCCGCCGGCACGTCTGCGCCGGCACCGCGTCCACCGGGGACAGCGCCGGGCCGGCCCATGACCCGCTGAACGCCGGGGAGAACGCCCTGCTCGACCGCGACGCGCCGGCCGCCCGCGCCGCCTTCGTCAGCGCGATCGCCCAGCACGCCGGCTCCGCCCACGACAACCGGAGCGACGTGCGGGACGACGAGGCACGCGCGTGGGCCGGCTTCGCCATGAGTCTGGCCGCGGGGGGGAGACACGACGGCCGCCACGACGGTGAGCCGGCGCCCCGATCTGGTTCGCGCGGTCTACGCCGGATCGCCCACGAACGCCGACCCGGCCGAGGTCGCCGAGTGGCTCGCTCCGGTGGTCTCCGCCGGGACATAGCCGGCTCCGCCACGACGGTCAGAACTGCATCGGGTCGACATCGCAGTTCGCCCGTTGCCGGGCGCGGGCCGCCACGATGGCCGGGTGCTCGCCGAGCACCCGGCCATACGCGGCAAGCGTCTCGTCGTAGAGTCTCGCGCTCTCCCGCACCCGGCCGAGCGCCTCCAGGTCGAACGAGAGGTTGAGCGAACAGGCCAGCGTGGAGGGATGACCGTCACCGATCAGTTGCCGGCACTGGGCCAATAGCGTCGAGTCCAGATCGTGGGCGCCCTGATGGTTCTCGAGCGCCGCCAGGTCGCTGGCCAGATTGATGCCGCAGGTCAGCGTCAGCATGTGGGTCGGTCCCAGGATCCGCTCGAGCGTCACCCAGGCCGTGCGGTTGTTCTCCTCGGCCTCGGCCACCCGGCCCAGCAGCCGCAGGACGATGCCGAGATTGGTGCGGGCATAGAGCGTGTACGGATGCTCGGCTCCGAGCGTCTCCCGATAGGCGTCCACCGTCTGGGCCGCCAGCTCCCGAGCCCGGATCAGGTCGTCGGCCTCGCGCAGGTCGACCGCGAAGTTGAGCGCGGCGGCCAGGGTGTCGGGGTGCGTCGGTCCGAACCGGTCCCGGAAGCGGTTCATGGTGTCCTCGGCGAGCTTGTAGGCATCGGCGTGATTGCCCGCCCGGCGACGGGCCACGGCCAGGTTTCGGGCGATCCGGATCGTCTCCTGGTGCCCGACTCCGAAGAGATGGACGTATCGGGTGTAGTTCCGCTCGACCATCCGGCGGGACCGGATGTACTCGCCGCACTCGCGTTCGTCAATGGTCAGGTTGTTCAAGGTGCGCAGGGTCTCGGGATGGTCGTTGCCGAGGACGACGATCCTTCGCCGGTAGGTGTCCGCGTCCAACTGGCGTGCGGTGCGGAACTCCCCGGTGAGCCGGAGACTGATGCCCAGGTTGTGCGCGGCGCCCAGGGTGATCGGATCGTCCTTACCGAGGCTGCGCTGCGCGGTCCGGAACGCGTCGAGGTCGAGGTCGCGGGCGGCGGCGAACTGGCCCGAGACCCGCATCGTCGTCGCCACCATGGTCATCGCGTCGATCGTGCCCTCGTCCTCCGAGCCGACGGTTTCCAGATACAGCCGCAGGGTCGCGCTCTGGATGGCGGCCGCGCCGTCGAAGTTGCCCTCCAGCCACCAGTAGTAGCCGAGCAGCTTGGAAGCACTCAGGGTCTGCGGATGGGCGGCGCCCAGCCGTTCGGTCCAGTCGTCGACGACCCGCTGCGACAGCTCTCTTCCGCTGGGATAGTCGCCCCAGTAGAAGTAGAACTTCATCAGGCTGAGCACCACGTCCCGGGTCCAGTCGTCCTCGCAGGCCCACGCGCCGGAGGCGATGAGGTGGGAAGCCAGGGCCTGGTAGCGCAGCCACTGGTCCGGGTCAGCGGGATCGCCGAGCTTGACGCCCGCGGCGGCCAGCAACAGGTGTGCGCCGTGTTCCATGAATTCGCGCTGCTCCGGCGCGATGCGATCCTGCAGGACCTTCTGCACCAGCCGGTGCAGCTGCAGGCTGTTGCCGCGGTGGTCGATGCGCGCGAGAACGTACCGCTGGATGTCCCGGATCGCCTGGTTGAGCCGGTTGGGATTCTTCAGCACCTCGTCGAGCTCGCCCGCGCCCATCGCGCCCCGGACGCCCGCGAAGAGGTCACGGTCGATCGGCTCGGGGGCGAAGAACGAGCAGACCTGCAGGAGCTGCAGCGCGGCCAGGTTCTCGGTCGCCAGCCGGTCCAGGGCGACGTTGGCCGCGGCGGCGACCGGCATCTCGTAGCCGGAGGTCAGGTCTCCAGGGTTCAGCTCCGCCCGCTTCTCGTCGAGCAGCCGGAGATACTCCCCCGCCGCCATGCCGGTGGCATGCAGCCAGGCCGAGGCGTGCTCGATGGCGAGCGGAAGGTCCCCGAGCGCGTCGGCGAGCCGCTCGGCGTCGGCGCCGGGCAGATCCCGGTTGCGCCGCTTCAGCAAGCGGACGCTCTCGTCCCGGGTGAAGACGTCGACCTCGAGCGACTCGGCGATCTGGCTCCATTCCTGGTTGCGGGAGGTGACCAGGACCTTCCCCGTGCCGGCCTCGGGCAGGTAGTCATGGACCGTCTCCGGCGTCTCCGCGTTGTCGAAGACCAGCAGCCAGTTGCCGTACGGTGTGCCGGCGCGCAGAGCGGCCCGCACCTTCGGGATGGCCGTGATCACCTCGTTGCCCACGTCGAGCCCGAGCCGGTTGCCCAGCTCGATCAGCGAGGCGAGGATCTGGGCCGGCCGCTCCGAGGGGATCCACCAGATGACGTCGTAGTCCGCGCGGTGCCGGTGGGCGTACTCGATGGCGATCTGTGATTTCCCCACCCCGCCCTCACCGTGCAGGGCCTGCGGCAGCACCGCCGCGACGCGTTGCGTGCGCAGCCGGCGCTCCAGCTGCTCCAGCAGCGCCCGGCGACCGGTGAACACCGGGTTTCGGGTCGGCACGTTGCCCCAGATGATCGGCGACTCGTCGGAGCCCTGCCCCTCGAAGATGTCATCCAGGGACAACGGCTCCTCGTCGGACAGCAGGCGATCACCCGGCGAGCCGAAGCCCGCGTCCTCGGGGAACACGAGATCGCCGGATCCCTCATCGAAGCGCTCCGGGTCCGGTTGAGTGGCCACGTTGTCATCGCCTTCCGCCGCGTCCGTGGCGGGTTCGCCAACGGGGTCGTCCGGTTGATCTGGATCGCCACGGGTGCCGACCGCTTCTTGGGCGGGCGCCTCGAAGGCCTCGATCGCGTCGCTGAGCCGACGAGCCCGCACCGCGTACGGGCCGGACAGGGCGTTCAGGACGGCCAGTTCGATCCGGGCCATGTCGACAGTGGCGTGGGTGATCAGGATGTCGGGTGCCGCGTCCGGTGCCTCGATCACCCTGGCCAGGGTCAGGCCGGCCCGGCCACGACGGGGCTGATGGGCGGCGATGGCCCTCAGCACCCGGGCGGAGTCGTCCCGGCTCGCGCACGAGAGCAGCGACTGGCGTACCCCGTCGGTGAACTCGAACGAGGTGCCGACGTCGTTGGACCGGCGCACGAGGCCTCCGGTCAGCACCTCGGCCAGGTGATGCGGCGCCGATCCCGGCAGCAGGCTCTTCTGAATGTGATGCAGCAGCGGCAGATCGAGCGGGGCGGCGGCGAGCAGCGTGGCCAGCCTGAAGGCGGGCGGCGTGGCGGAACGCTGGAAGTGCAGGACCGCGGTGTCGGGGTCCACGGCCTCGACGGGATCATTCCGGTACGGCGGCGTGCCCGGGTCCACGACGTGCACGAGCCCGTTCACCCAGCCGGGTGGCCCGGTGACCAGCTCGGTCCACCAGCGCAGCCAGCGGGGGTTCAGCTCCACCACGGGCACCGCGAGCGCCCCCGGTGGCACCGGCGGGTCGAACGGATTGTGCAGCTCCTCCGGGTAGGTCACCTGCAGGTCGCTGTTCGGCGCGACCACGCGGGGCGCCCGCAGCCGGCACCGTCGCGGCACGAGGTTGCCCGACCGCCAGTGCCGCCGTGGGTAGGGATTGCCTATCATCAGCGGTCCCGCGCTGCCCCACAACCGCAGCATCGAGTCCACCCCGGGCTCGCGCCAGAGCTCGCCGTACCCATCGGTGAGGACTATGAAGAGCTGCCGCCCCGCGGGATCGAGGAGCTCGGCCGGGCTCCGGGAGCCGCCGCTGGGTGCGCGCAGCCGCAAGGTCTCGCCAGGCTCCCGGGCGAGGGAGAACGTGCGGACCGACCGGAACGCGCCGTGTCGTTCGAGCAGCAGCCGCAAGGCCGCGATGGTCGGTCGCCACACCGCCATCGACGGGCTGTCGTCCACGATCACGGCCAGTCCCAGCCAGCGCTCGTGCACCGCCCGGTACCGGGGCAGCAGCACGCCGGAGTCGACGGCGAAGTCGGCCGTCGCCTCCTCGTCCGGCTCGTTCTCCGTGACCGACCGGACCCGGCGCTTGAAGGGGTTCAGCACGCGGGCGATGTGCTGGCCGGCCGGCAGCGCGCCGAGCAGGCTGTTGTCCGCGACGTCCTCGATCTCGGCAGGGGCACCGATCCGGCGATCACGCGCGCCGGGCAGCGCGCCCAACGGCGCTACCGGAACCGCGGACGACAATTCCCCCGCCGGCGGGCGGATGCCGGGGGCGGCACCGAGCCCGCCCCGGTCGATGTCGTTCGGGTCCGCCCCGGGCCGCGGCTCCGGGTCCGGCGCCGACTCGCCCTCGGTCGCGATCACCGCGGCCAGCCAGATCGCGTCAGCGATCTGGCTCCAGTCGGGCTGAGGCCCGTCCGGCGCGCGGTCGGAGCGATGCGGGTCGGGGCCGGGCATGCCTACCGCTCCAACGAGAGTGAATGCCAGATACCCGTGATGAGCTGCTGCCAGGCCTCGCGGTCGTGGGCGTAGGCGCCGGCAGTGGTCAGGAACACCGCGTTGAGGAGCTGATCGCGAGCGAGGGAGTCGCCCACCGGGCGATTGAGGAAGTCGTCGATCAGCTGCCGCTGCCCGTCGACCAGCAGCGGAAGTTGCGCCCGGACCATGGCGGCGAGATCGGCGGCGCCCGGCATGAAGAGCTCCAGCCGCAGGCAGCGGCGCAGAAAGGCCGGGGGGAATTCCCGCTCCCCGTTGCTGGTGATCACCACGATCGGGAACGCCCGGCAGCGCACCCTGCCCTCGCGGATCACCGCCACCCGGTCGGGATCATCGGTGAAGACGGACGTCTCCGCCTCCCGCCGGCTCACCCGCACCAGCTCGGGCACGGTGAACTGGCCGTTCTCGAAGATGTGCAGCAGGTCGTTGGGCAGGTCGATGTCGCTCTTGTCGAGCTCGTCGACGAGCAGGACCCGCGGGCGCTCGTACGCCAGCAGCGCCGTCCCGAGCGGCCCGAGCCGCACGAAGTCCCCGGTCCGGGGCTCGGAGCCGGGCTGGGCCATCGCCGCCTGGGCCCGGCCGATCGCGTCGTATTCGTACAGCCCCGAGCGCAGCGTGGTGCGGCTGGTGATCGGCCATTCCAGCACCCGGCCGAGCCGCAGCTCCCGGGCCAGGCGGAAGGCGATGCTGGACTTTCCGCTGCCGGGGCTGCCGGTCACCAGCAGGGGGCGGCGCAGCAGCAGCGCCGCGTTGACCATGTCGCACTCGGCCCGGTCGGCGCGGCGCACGGCCTCCGCGTCGGGCCGGCCCAGCTTGCGTTCGATCTCCTCGTCCTGCTCCCCCGGCGGCGGCTGGACGGGCTCGCCGTGAAAACTGCGCCATGGCGGCGGCTCGGGCAGCCGGGCGCCCAAGTCGCCCGGGGCCGGGATGCCGTCGCCCCGGTACAGCCACCACGGCGGCGGCTGCTGCTCGCTGGTCGTGCCCGCCGCGGCGCTTGTCATAACTGCCCTCCTGGCTCATAGACGTTGCGGGCCGGGTCATCCCAGAGGAGCGCCACATGCCGCCCCGCGTGCTGCTTGCGATCGGGTTCGGGCAGCAGCGCGGCATCCACCCGTAACGTCCGGATCCGGGTCAGCACGTCGGTGGGCGGCCCCTCGGTCAGCTCGGCCAGCAGCCGGGCCATCTCGGAGGTCAGCGGTCCCGGCCGACGGTCCCAGAGGATCACCGGAATGCCGGCGTTCAGCGCCGACTCCAGCTCGTGGCTGCCGGACTCGCGGTCCGGCGAACTGCCCAGCACCACCGTGGTGAGGTCGCGGCGGTCCCGCAGGCGGGCGTTCCAGGGGCCCAGGCCTTCCCCGGCCGACCCGTCGCGACCCTGGTAGACGTGGTGCCGCGCGGGATGCTGCCACAGCGACCGCCAGCGCTGGTGCCAGACCCGGTGCCGATAGGCGGCCCGCATCCGGTCGAGGCTGCGGACGACGACCGGGTATTCGAGACACAGCGGGATGGGCGCCGGCGCTTCCAGTTCCGTGTTCCACCACTCGACGGCCGTGCGCAACAGGTCGCTGGGCAGCAACAGCTCGATCTCGACCGGCTCGCCGTCGACGGCGTCGCACCAGATCGTCTCCGCGTGCTGGATCGCCGCCTGGAGCACCCGCTCCACGTGGCGGAAGGTGGTCTGCCGGGGATTGCTGGGCTCCGGCTGCCACCGGTGGCCCTGACGCTGGATCCAGTAGCGGACTTCGCACCGCTCGCTGTCGATGTCGTCCCGTTCGATCTGAAAGAGCAGGCAGGGGCGGATCGGTGCGGGCCGGCCCGCAGCCTGATGCTCCCGGAAGCGGGACTCCTCGAGGCGGTGACGGTATGCCCGCATCCGGTCGCCCAGGTGCAGGATCTGCTCGGCGACCCGGTCGGTCCAGGCCCGGAGCTCTCCGGCCAGGCGGTGGGGAACCCGGACGGCGATGTGCTCCGCGAAGGCGAGCAGCGGCGGGATGAGGTCGGGCCGGGCGTTCAGCCCGGCGAGGAGCACGGCGAGCTGCGCCAGCGTCGCGGGGGTGTCGGGCATCGGCACCAGGCCCCCGGTGACCACCGGCCAGACCTGCCTGCCGTCGACATCAGGGGCCAGCTCCAGCAGGGCGTGCAGCCGGTCCATCTCCCACTCCGGCAACAACGTGCGCACCCCGGTAGGCGCCACCCGCCACACCACCGGGAAGGGCGGGCACTCGGCCAGGACCGCCCGCACGCAACCGGCCGCGGCGAGCGAGGCGTACGCGTGCCACTGGTCGTTCTTGTAGCCGTCGCAGTAGTCGACGATCCCCCGGACGACGAACCAGTTCAGGCCCCGGTTGGCGACCCCGGCGGCGACCCCGGCCGCCTCCATCTCGAAGGCGATGACCCGGTGGCGCGCCGCGAGGTTGTCGCGGAGCTCGGGGTCGGTGAGCAGGACGTCGGCGCAGCCGACGGCGCCGAAATGCACCTTGGGGGCGTCGACGGGATGACCGGAGAGCTCACGGTCCGGATGCGGGACCTTCCGCCGGCCGCGGTGCAGGCGGTCAGCGGCTTCGGGCGGCCGGGCGAAGATCGCCATCGGGCGCTCGCCGGCCGGGGCCAGCAACCCCGGCCAGGACAGCGCCTCGCCGAGCATCTGGCCCTGCTCCAGGTGCTGAGCCGCCCGTTTCAGGTCCATCGAGATCCCGCCGATCGGCCGGCGCGGCTCGGGCCCGTTCGGGCTCTGGCGCAAGTGGCCATAGTCGACGATGCCGTCGACCGCGACGACGACGTCGCCGAGCCGGACGTGCCGGTGCGGCTCCTCCGGCGCCGGCACGCCGCCGGCGATGCCGGCCATCACGACGCATCGGATCCGGGGGAAGCTACGGAGCATGTCGGTGCAGGTCGAGGCGGCGTTGCGGGTGTTGTCCTCGGCCATGGTGACCAGCACGATCCGGTGCGGCCGGCCGGCTTCCAGGCTCGCCATGTGGCCGACCCGGTATTCGTTCGGATCGCTGTCCAGGCGGGCGACCATGGAGTCGGCCATCAGGGCTCGCATGGCGGCTCCTTCGACCGATTTCGCCGCGATGATGCCGATCGTCACGTCGGACCAGACTTCGCCTTCGGATGCGGTCGGCCGGGCACTCCGGCTTGCTGACGACGACTCCACCTCAGGCGGCCCAGGACGTGGGACGAGAACGGCGGGACCGTGGAGATCGGCCCGTGCTCGACGAGGTGACGGCCGATATCGTTCGCTTCCGCGCCAAATTCACGACCCCATTCCGCCCTGAGATCAAGCTATTCACATCGGCCCCCCGGCTCACAGTGTTACAGAGCTATACACCGACGCACAACAATGTATATATGATCAAGAACGAATGATCCAACCATTTAGTGATCAAAGATCAAGGCGCCGCCGATGGCGTCCGCACAGCACAATGGTGAATGACGAGTGTCCACCTGTTCCGGCCGACTAGGACCGCGCCAATGTGCCTGCGATCAGCGTGGCGACGGCACTTTCCAGGGTGGCGCGCAGGTCCAGGCGGAGTTCGAGCACAATGGGATCGGCCTCGTAGGCGGCGAGCGCGCTGGCGGACGGCCGGCAGTAGCTCGACAGGGCACCGGCCAGGATCAACGTCGTCATCGACACGGCTCTGGCGCCGTCGCCGAGCTCCGGCACGTGCCGGCGGACGAGGTCGGACGTGGTCGCGATGCCGGCGATGGCGGACCGCTTGTGCCGCACGACGACCTCGACGGACACGTTGTGCTCCAGCACGTTGGTCTGCGCGTTGATGAGATCGCACAGCACCGTCTGGCGGGCGAGGGAGGCGCTGAGCACCGCGGCCACCTGGTCGCCACGCTCGCGTGCTGAACCGCGTGGCTCGACACCTGCGGCCAACTCGTCCGGCAGCTGCGCCAGCCATCCCGCCATGGCGTGCTCCAGCAACTCGAACAACACCGCCTCACGGGACTCGAAATACCGCAACACGTTCGACTTGGCCAGCCCGACCCGCCGGCTCAGCTCGTTGAGGCTCACCTCGGCCACCGGCATCTCGTCGAGCATCGCCACCGCCGTGTCCAGGATCGCCTGCCGCCGGATCTCGCGCTGCTCCGTACTGCGGGCCCGCAGGAATGTCATAGCCCACAGCTTACAAACCACCGGTCTCTTGACATCAGACCGGCGGTCTCTTAGCGTGGAAGCCATAACAGACCGACGGTCTATAAGGAGAGCGGCATGAACTGGAACGAGCGCGACATCCCCGCCCAGCAGGGCCGCGTGGCCGTCGTGACCGGCGCCAACACCGGCCTGGGCTTCGAAACCGCCCGCGCCTTGGCCGACCACGGCGCCACGGTGGTGCTGGCCGTGCGAGACGTCGGCAAGGGCAAACAGGCGGCCGCACGCATGACCGGCGACGTCACCGTGCAGGAACTGGACCTGACGTCACTGGATTCGATCCGGGCCGCCGCGGCCGACCTGCACGCCACGTACCCGGGGATCGACCTGCTGATCAACAACGCCGGGGTGATGTACCCGCCGAGGCAGACCACCCGGGACGGGTTCGAGCTGCAGTTCGGCACCAACCACCTCGGCCACTTCGCGTTCACCGGGCTGGTGCTGGACCTGCTGCTACCCGTGTCCGGCTCCCGGGTGGTGACGGTCAGCAGCGTCGCCCACCGCATCCGGGCCGCCATCGGATTCGACGACCTGCAGTCGGAGCGGTCCTACAGCCGGGTCGCGGCCTACGGGCAGTCCAAGCTCGCGAACCTGATGTTCACCTATGAGCTGCAACGCCGGCTCACCCGGCACGACACCACGATCGCCGTGGCCGCCCACCCGGGCCTGGCCAACACCGACCTCATGCGCAACCTGCCCGCCGCCCTCCGGGTGATCAGCCCCGTGCTCGGGCCCCTGGTGAGCCAGAAGCCGGAGATGGGCGCGCTACCGTCCCTGCGCGCGGCCACCGATGCCGCCGTCCTCGGCGGCCAGTACTACGGCCCGGACGGCCTCGGCGGATATCGAGGACACCCGCAGGTCGTCGCGTCGAGCCCGGAGTCCTACGACGTGGCCGTTCAGCAGCGCCTGTGGGCCGTCTCCGAGAACCTCACCGGCGTGAGATTCCCCGTCTGACAGGGCCGCTGCCGGCTCGCAGGTCAGGATTTCCGTGCCACCGCGCCGTAGGCGTCCAGCCACTCGGCCGCGGTGTCCGGGCGCCAGTTCGTGATCTGCACGAGGCCCGGTTCGACCAGGTCCAGCCCGTCGAACAGGCTGCCGATCTCGTCCGGGCTACGCAGGAGGTACGGCACGCCACCGCTCTGGGCCAGCCGTTCGGCGCCCGCGACCACGGCCGGCGTGGTGTTCGTGCCGTCCCACAGCACCAGATAACTGCCCGGCGGGGTCACCTCCATCACCCGGTGCACGATGGACGACACCACCGTCAGGTCCGGCTCGTAGCCCATGACACCCATGAACAGCACACCGATCGGCTCGGCGAAGTCGAGCACCTTCCGCGCCTCGGCGAGGATCAGCTCCGGCTCGTGATAGTCGGCGCCCACATGGACGGTGCGGCCCCGGTCGGCCGCCCGCACCATCAGGGTCTGGGCGTGCACCAGCACCAGCGGATCGTTGTCCACATACACCACCCGCGACTCGGACGCGACCGCCTGGGCGACCTCGTGGGTGTTCTGCATGGTCGGCAGGCCGGTTCCGATGTCGAGGAACTGCCGGATGCCGGCCTCGGCGGCCAGGCACCGCACGACCCGGATGAGAAACCGACGGGACTGCTTCGCCATCAGCACGATCTCGGGGTAGACCTGGGCGACCGCGTCCCCGGCGGCCCGGTCGGCGGCGAAGTTGTCCTCGCCTCCCATCCAGTAGTTCCAGATGCGTGCCGCGTGCGGCACCTCGGGCCGAAGCTGGGCGGAGATCTCGTCATCCGTGGGCGCCATGCGCACGTTCTACGGTAACCGCATCGGATACGCAAGCATCGATGCACCTCCGGCGGTTCAGGACCCTTGACACACCGAAGTGGTCGCCGGAAGGGTGGGAATCCCGATCGAGGAGCTGCTATGTCGACCAGCGACGACGTGGGCAACGCGGGCGAGACCACACCGGCCGGCGTAGCGGCGGCCTTCCCCACCCGCTATCTCCCCACTCCTCAGATCCGTGACATGCCGGACGAGCCGCGCAGCTACTGGCGGCTGATCGGTCCGGGCATCATCGCCGCCGGGGTGGGCCTGGCCTCCGGCGAGTTCGTGCTGTTTCCCTACATCGCCTCCCAGGTGGGGCTGGTCTTCGTCTGGGCCGCGCTGGTCGGCCTGGTCACGCAGTATTTCCTCAACATGGAGATCGAGCGGTACACGCTCGCCACCGGCGAGACCGCGCTGACCGGGTTCAGCCGGTACTGGCGGCACTGGGGGCTGGTCTTCGCGCTCCTGACGTACTTCGCCAACCTGTGGCCCGGGTGGGTGACGAGCTCGGCCACCCTGACCACGTACATCTTCGGCGGCAACCGCACCGCGATCGCCATCGGCATGCTGGTGACCGTCGGTTTGATTCTCACCCTGGCGCCCGTGGTCTACGTGGCCCTCGAAAAAGCGCAGATGCTGAAGGTCGCGGCGGTTCTGACGTTCTTCGTGATCGCGGCGATCTTCGCGATCGGCGCGGCGGCGTGGAGCGATCTGCCGCAGGTGGTGACGCAGCCGCGGCTGCCGATCGACGAGCTGGGCTTCGCGCTGCTGCTCGGCGCGCTCGCCTTCGCCGGCGCCGGCGGCGGGCAGAACCTGGTGCAGTCCAACTGGATCCGGGACAAGGGCTACGGCATGGGCACCTACGTGCCGCGGCTGGTCAGCCCGGTGACCGGCCAGCCGGAAGCGGCGCCGAGCACCGGATACGTCTTCGAGCCGACGCCGGACAACCTGCGGCGCTGGCGCGGCTGGTGGAAGTTCGCCAACATCGAGCAGCTCACCACGTTCGTGCTGATCACCTTCGTGACGATCCTGTTCACCTCGCTGCTCGCCTACTCCACCGTGTTCGGGCGCGAGGGCCTGGAGAACAGCATCGGCTTCCTCGAGATCGAGGGGCAGGTCCTGGCCGACCGGGTCGGCTCCTGGTTCCAGTACCTGTTCTGGATCATCGGCGCGTTCTCGCTGTTCGCGGCGGCGCTCGGCATCGTCGACTACACCAGCCGGCTGGCCGCCGACGTCATCAAGACCTCGTACGCCCGCAACGCCAACGAGAGCAAGGTGTACGCCGGGCTGGTCTGGGGCCTGGTCCTGATCGGCATCGCGGTCCTGCTGGCCGGCTTCAGCCAGCCCATCGTGCTGCTGGTGATCTCGGCGGTGGTGGGCGGCTTCATGATGTTCATCTACTCGGGTCTGCTGATCCTGATCAACCGGCGGATCCTGCCCCAGCCGATCCGGATCCGCGGCGTCCGCCTCGCCGCGCTGGTCTGGTCCTTCGTGCTGTTCGGCGTGCTTTCGGTGCTCACCTTCCAGGACCGGATAGGCGATCTGTTCGATTGACGGCGACCGGCACGCCGACCGCCGCACTACCGCGTTCTTACGGTGACCTCCGCGAGACAACGCTCCGGCCTCGCCAACCCTGACAGATCGAGCGTGCCGTCAAGCGGAATCGTCTTGAATCTGTTCTTCCAGGCGGTCGTCATCCGCGCGTCGGTGACCAGCACGCAATATGTGATCTTCAGTGGCGGGGGCCTGGAGAGAACGGCCGGCATCGGGTCGATCCAGTTGCCGTCGCCGTTCACCGCGATGGGATCGCGCGTTCGTGCAACGTATTCACCATTCGTCGATCGCGTGACGACCCACAGATAATTGTCACCACACATCGTGCCCCGACCGTAGACATCCGTATTCCTGGTGACCAGTTCACCCACGCGAGGACTGTCGATGCTGGCAGTGGGCAGGCACGGCGTCGCGGTCCTGTCGAATCTCACCATCGGAAGATGCGTCCCCGCGACGGCCCCCAGCACACCGAGGGCGAGCAGGGCTATCCCGAAAGGAAGGTACAGATCGCGGCGTCGCGCGAGCGAGAAGGCTCGGAGGCAGGGCACCGCCGCGGCCACGAAGGCGACGACGAGGAGGGCGACGACGATTCCCACGAAGACGTGAGAGGGTGCGAACCGCGACGCTGCCGCCGCCCCGAACGCTCCGACGATTCCGGTGCCCGCGGACATGCGGCTGAGCATGCGATCGTTTCCGGATTCCGAGCGTCGCTCGGTCACCTCCCCGGCGGCCTGGTCTCGCTGAGGAACATCGATACTCATCGAACATCTCCTTGGGTGCGGGGAGTACACCCAGCTCAACGGTCGACTCGTGCTCCGGTTATGCGACGGCTCAGGGCAGCGGCCGAGCGATCAAGCTCTCGGTGCCGAGGAACGGGCAGTCCCGATCTTCGTCGAGCTGCCGTCAGCGGCGGTCAGTGATGGCCGCTTCCAGCCGTAGGCCGATCCCGACGATCACAAGCAGGCCCGCGAAGACGTAGCCCTTGGCCGGCGTGCTGTCCGTAACCAGTCCGATGACCGAGATCAGGAGTCCGACGACCAGGGCGATGTTGCCCAAGATCCGCGCCGTGTCGGTTCGTCGTCCCTGAGCGTCCACGGAAAAGACCATACGCGTTCGTCGACGGGTGGTTCCCGGTCAGGGCCGGCGCGGGTGGTGGCGGCGGGCCACCGGAAGACCGGCCTCCGACGGCTACTTCGGGGCGTCGGCCTCCGTGCCGGCCTCGGCTTTCCCTTCGTCCCCGGTCTCGACCTCCTCGGCCGCGTCGTGCGACTTGCGGCGGTGGAACGTCACGGTCATGACGGCCACGATCACGGCACCGACGATCAGGCCGGCGATCGCGCTGGCCACCGTGTTGACCAGCCAGCCCACCAGCCCGCCCAGCACGCCGGTGGCGTCGTGGGCCGCCTCCTCCAGGTGGTGCACGGCGCCGTACAGCGCGTGGAGTCCGAGCTCGTCGGCGCCGACCAGCAGGATGTGCCCGCCGACCCAGAGCATCGCGGCGGTGCCCACCACGGTGAGCACGGTCAGCACCTTGGGCATCGCCTTCACCAGGCCACGACCGAACCGGGCGACAGCCTCGCCGGAGCGCTCCGCCAGCCGCAGGCCGACGTCGTCCATCTTCACGATCAGGCCGACCGCGCCGTACACCAGCACAGTCATGGCCACCGCGACGATCACCAAGATCACCAAGCGGGACACGAAGGACTCGTCGGCCACCTCGTTCAGCGAGATGACCATGATCTCGGCCGACAGGATCAGGTCGGTGCGGATCGCCCCGGACACCAGCGTCTTCTCGTCCGGCAACTGCTCCTTGCCCACGCCGTGCGTCTCGTGATGGGCGATCCTGGCCCACACCTTCTCCGTGCCCTCGTAGCACAGATAGGCGCCGCCGATCATCAGCAGCGGGGTCAGCAGCCACGGCACGAACTGACTGAGCACCAGGATCACCGGCAGGATGATCAGGAACTTGTTGCGCAGCGACCCCACGGCGATGCGCCGGACGATCGGCAGCTCGCGCTCAGCCGCCAGACCACGCACATATTGCGGCGTGACCGCGGCGTCGTCGATGACCACCCCGGCAGCCTTGGCGCCGGCCTTCGCCGCGGCCACCCCGACGTCATCGATGGACGCGGCCGCCGCGCGCGCCAGGACCGCCACGTCGTCCAACAATGCCGCGAGTCCAGCGCTCAAGGCGGGATCCTTCCCCATCAGTAGACGTGTGTGCGTGCTCATTCTCGCCCAGGTCCGCTACCCGCGCATGACCACCTCCCCGGTGGCCTCCGCATCGCGGTGCGGGGGTGTGGACGACACCCCTTCGTCAGGGCGAAATGAAAACGGTTATCATGTTCGCCGTGCTGAGACTGTCGCGCCTGTCGGTGCGTTTCGCCGACCGCGTCGTCGTCGAAAATGTGGATCTCGCCGTCGGGCCGGGTGAGTCCGTCGGCCTGATCGGCGGCTCCGGATCCGGCAAGACGCTCACCGCGCTGGCCGTGCTCGGCCTGCTGCCCGACGCCGCTCACGCCGGCGGCAGCATCCTGGTCGACGGCGTCGACCTGTGCGGCGCCCCCGAGCGGCGGCTGCGGCGGCTGCGGGGATCCCGGATCGGTTTCGTCGGCCAGGACGCCCTCGCCGCCCTCAACCCGCTCGCCACGGTGGGCCGTCAGCTGAGCATCCCGTTGCGCCGGCACCGCGGCCTGTCCCGCCGCCAGGCCGGCCACGTCACCGCGGAGCTCCTCAGCCGCGTGGGACTGCCGGCCGGCACCGGCAAGGCATATCCGGCGCAGCTCTCCGGCGGGCAGCGGCAGCGCGTCGCGATCGCCCTGGCCGCGGCCGGCCGGCCGGGCCTGCTGATCGCGGACGAGCCGACCAGCGCGCTGGATCCGCCCACTCAGGCCGGCATCCTCGCCCTGCTGCGGGACCTGCCACCGGCCGACGGCGGCGCGCTGCCCGCGCTGCTGCTGATCAGCCATGACCTGGCGGTCGTCAGCCAGGTCTGCACCCGGCTCGCCGTGATGCACGCCGGCCGCCTGGTGGAGCAGGGCGACACGGCCGAGGTCATCGCCTCGCCACGGCATCCCTACACCCGGGAGCTGGTCGCCTCGGCCCGGGAGCTGGCCGCGTGATCTCCCCCTGCCCACCGAACGGAGTGCCGTCATGACCGGTCTGCTCGTGGCCGCCGCGGCCGCCAAGTCCTACGGTCCGCGCCGCGTCCTCGACGGCGTGGACCTCGACCTCGCCGCCGGCGACCGGCTCGGCATCGTCGGCGCCTCCGGTGCCGGCAAATCCACCCTGCTGCGCCTGCTGCTGGCCGTCGAAGCCCCGGACCGGGGCGAGATCCGCTTCCGCGACCGCCCGGTCCGGCCGGCCCGGCCCGGCGCGCTGGCCTGGTTCCGCCGCGCGGTGCAACTGGTGCCGCAGGACCCGTACGGGTCGCTGAGCCCGCGGATGACCGTGGCGGAGATCATCGCCGAGCCGCTGGAGTGCCTGCGGGTGCCCGGCGATCACCAGGCCCGGGTGGCCGAACTGCTGGCCGCGGTGGACCTGGATCCGGCCCTGGCGCGACGACGGCCCGCGGCGCTCTCCGGCGGGCAACGGCAGCGCGTCGCGGTGGCCCGGGCCCTGGCCCCGCGCCCGGAGGTGCTGGTCGCCGACGAACCGGTCAGCGCGCTCGACGCCACCGTCCGGGTCAAGGTCCTGGACCTGCTGCGCGAGGTGTCCGAGCGTACGGGAGCCGCCCTGGTCATGGTCTCCCACGACGTTGCAGCGGTGCGCCGGGTCTGCACCCGGGTGGCGGTGCTGCACCAGGGCCGGATCGCCGAGTCCGGCACCGTGTCCGGCGTCTTCGGCGAGCCCGGCGCCCAGGCGACGCGGGATCTGCTGGCCGCGGTGCCGCGGTTGCCGCTCCCGGCGATGCGATGCGCCACCTGCGCCGGTGGCTCGTGCTCGCCGAGATCGTGCCTGCAGCCTGAGCGCGGCCGCGCTCCGGCTGCTCACCCCCACGACGGCCGGGAGCGAACCCGTGCCGTCCCACGAAAGGCAAGTTTGTGAAACGACGGATCCTGCTGGCGGCCATGGCCGCCGCCACCCTGGCGACGACCGCAGGCTGCTTCGCCGAACAGCGCGCGGCAGCCACCGGTGACGGCGGAAAGCGACTGCGGGTCGGCCTGGCGTTTCCCCCCGACGCGCGGTTGTCGCCCTACACCGACGACGCGACGCTGGTGACTCAGCTCGGCGCGGCCGAAGCGCTGGTGCGGCTCCAACCCGACGGCCTGGTGGCGCCCGCCCTGGCCGCGAGCTGGACCCGGCCGGACGCCAGGACGCTGCGGCTCGTCCTGCGCGACGGCGTCACCTTCCACGACGGTACGGCGCTGACCGCGCAGGCCGCCGCGGACGCGCTCAACCACGCGACCGCCGCCAAACCGGTGCCGCGGGCCATCGCCGCCGTCAAGCTCACGGCCACCGCCATCGACGACAAAACCTTGGAGGTACGCACCGCGCGGCCGGACCCCGTGCTGCTCAACCGGCTCGCCAGCCCGCAGCTGGTGATTCTCGCCCCGAAGGCGTACGCCAAGGACGCCGGCCGGCCGGACCCGGTCGGCAGCGGCACCGGGCCGTACCGGATCACCCGGGCGCAGGGCGCCTCGGCCGCCACGCTGGAGCGCTTCGACACCTACTGGGGCGGCCGCCCGCGGTTGGCCGGCCTGGACGTGCGTTTCCTGACCGACGGCGCCGCACGCGCCGGGGCGTTGCGGGCCGGTGAAGTCGACGTGGTCAACGCGCTGCCCGTCGCCCAGCTGCCGAACATCACCGACCAGCGGGTCGTCGAGATCCCGCTGCCGCGTACCGTCGGCCTGCACCTGATCAGCACCGAGGGCAGGGCCTTCGCCGACGCGGGGCTGCGCGCCGCCGCGAAGGCCGCCATCGACCCGGCCGCCATCACCACCGCCGTCTACGAGGGCCGGGCCGACGCCCCCACCGGCTTGTTCGGGCCCGCCTCCGCGTGGGCCACCACCGGCCGCGCCGCGGTGCCGCGCCGGGCACCCGGCGACCGCCGCCGACCCGGCCGATCGGAAGATCACGCTGGCCACCTACACCGACCGGCCGGAGCTGCCGGAAGCGGCGTCCGCGATCGCCGCGGCGCTGAAGACCGGCGGCTTCCAGGTCGAGACCGTGGTCCGCGAGTACACCGTGCTGGAACCGGACCTGCTGGCCGGCAAGTTCGACGCCGTCCTCGGCGCCCGCTCCTACCTGCTCGACTCCGCCGACCCGATCGGCTATCTGCGCTCCGACTTCTCCTGCGACGGCAGCTACAACCTCGCCCACTTCTGCGACCCGGCCGTCGACGCCCGGTTGGACTCCGCCGACACCCTCACCGACGTCGCCGGCAGGCAGCGCGCCGCGCTGCGGATCGAAGCGGACCTGACCGGGCGCGCGATCACCATTCCCATCACCCACGAGCGCGCCCGCATCGGCACCACCGGGGGCGTGAGCGGGCTCACCGAGGACCCGTACGAGCGCGTCCTCGTCACCGCGGGCACCAGCCTGCGATGATCCGCACCCTGACCGCCACCCGCCGATGGGCCGCGCTCGCCGCGACCATCGGCGGGCTCGCGGTGCTCGTCGCCGCGCTGCCCTGGCTGCGCGGCGACGACCCGGCCCGGTCCATCCTCCGCGCCCGCCTCGGCGAACGCGAACCCGACCCGGCCGCCCTGGCCGCCGTCCGCTCCGAGCTCGATCTGCCCGCCGGGCCGGTGCGGGGCGCGGCCGAGTGGCTGTCCGGCGCGGTCACCGGCGACCTCGGCCGGTCCTGGGTGGACGGCTCCCCGGTGGCCGAGACGCTGGGCGCCGCCGCCGGGGTGTCCGCGCTGCTCGGCGGCGCCGCGGCCCTGGTCGCGGTCGCCGTCGGACTGCTGCTGGCCGGGCCCGCCGCCTGGACCGCCGCGAACGGCCGGCGGCCACGGGCCGGGTTCACCGCGGCGACCCTGACGGCCTTGCCCGAGTTCGTGCTCGCCGCGGTGTTGATCACGGTCGTCGCGGTGAACTGGCGCCTGGCGCCGGCCGCCGGCTGGTTCGGTCCTTCCTACCTGGTGCTGCCGGCGCTCGCCCTCGGCATCCCCACCGGCGGGCTGCTCGCCCGGTTGCTCGGCGCGGCCGTCGAGGCCACCGCGGCCGAGCCCTGGGTGCACACCTGGCGCGCGGCCGGCAGCGGCCGCGGTGAGCTCGCCGCCGCGCTGCTGCGCCGCGCGTCGACCGTGGTCGTGCCGCAGGTGGCGGTGCTTTTCGTCGGCCTGCTCGGCGGTGCCGTCGCCGTCGAGCAACTGTTCGCCATCCCGGGGCTGGGCCGGATCGCGCTGGGCGCCAGCCTGGCCCAGGACCTGCCGGTCGTGCAGGGCTGCGTGCTCCTGCTCGCCCTCACCGGCGTGGTGGCCGGCGGCCTGGGCATCGCCGCGCACCGGCTGCTGCTGGGCCCCGCCGGAGCAGCCGCGGGCCTGATCCCCGCCGTGCCGGCACACCGGCACCGGGCCCACCGCGCGGTCCCGATCGCCGCGGCTCTGCTGCTCGCAGCCGTCATCGGGGCCGGGCTGCTGCGCGACGCCCAGCGGGTCCGACTCGAGGTGCGCCTGGCCGGGCCGTCCGGGGCGCATCCGCTCGGCACCGACCCGGTCGGCCGCGATGTGCTCGCCCAACTGGGTCACGGCGCCGTGCTCACCGTCGGCACCGCCGCTGCGGTCACCGTCGTCTCACTGCTGGTCGGCCTGGCCATCGGCCTGCGTGGCGGCGCCGCCCGCGCCGGCGCCGCCGATGTCCTCAACGCCCTGCCCCCGGTCTTCGTCGGCCTCGTCGTGGCCGCGCTGCTGAGCCCCGGATTGACCGCCGCCGCGCTCGCCGCCGCCCTGGTCGCCTGGGTCCCGCTGACCGTGCACACCCGCAGCCTCGCCGAGGAGGTACGCGCGAGCGGCTACTACCGCGCCGCGGAACTCTGCGGCGCCGGACCCGCCCGGCTGCTGCACCGCCATCTGCTGCCCGCGGTGCTCGGCCCAGTCGTCCTGCACGCGCTCGCCCGGGTTCCGGCCACCGCCCTGACCATCGCCGGCCTCGGTTTCCTCGGTCTCGGCGCCGGCCACGACTCCCCGGAGTGGGGCGCCCAGCTCGCCGCCGCCGTCACCTATCTGGAACGCGCCCCGCTGGCCGTGCTCGGGCCGGTGGCCGGGCTCGGCCTGCTCGGGGTGCTCGCCGCGGCCACGCCCACGACGGGCCTGGGCGAGGTGGCCGGGCGCCGCGATTTCTTCGTCGGCCGCAGCCGGACATGACCGGTCGCGCGCCATCATGCAGGCAGTCCAGCTTCTGCCGACAGTGGCAGTTGCCCAACGCCCGCAGCAGCCGGTCGGGGCGCGGCCGTCGCGACTCCGGCGGCGGCGACTCGTAACGTTTGGTGACGTGTCGGGTACGTGACGCCATTGTGGAGGATGACGCCCTAGTGTCCGTGGTGGCCCATCGAAAGTCTTCGATTTAGGGTCACTGGCGCACGAAGGGATGAAACATGGTCATCCGACGTATCGTCGCGACACTCACCACGGCAGCCGTGGCGGCACTGATGCCGTTCGCGACGCCGGCGACTGCGGCACCCGCCGTGGACCCGGCAACGGCCGCCGCCGTCAACGCCGCCTCACCGATTCCCGCACCGGCCAAGGGCCAGCTCACTGCCGAGCAGTACTGGACTCCACAACGGATGGCCGCCGCGGTGCTCAACGACCTGTCGACCATGCCGGCCAGCAGCCCGGCCCCGGCCGTGCTGCCCAGAGCGGGATCGAAGGGCGGCTCGGACGGCGTGGCGCCACCCAAACAGATGACCAAGGCGGCGAGCATCCACTCGATGTCCGGTCGGGTCTTCTACGTCAACGACCAGGGCTTGGACCGGTCATGCTCCGGGAGCACGGTCAACAGCGCGGGCAAGCGCCTGGTGTTCACCGCCGGGCACTGCGTGCACGGCGGAGGATCGGGGCGGACCTGGTTCGACGTCAACCGGTGGGTGTTCGTGCCCAACTACCACAGCGGCTCGCCCTACGGCACCTGGAACGCCTACCAGCTGTGGACGAAGAACGGCTGGATCAACGACGCCAACCGGGCCTACGACGTCGCCGCCGTCGTCATGCAGGACAAGAGCGGTCAACGCATCGTCGACGCGGTCGGCGGCCAGGGCATCAAATGGGGGTACGGCTACGGGCTCTCCGAATACATGTTCGGATACCCGTCGAACCCGCCGTACGACGGCAGCAAGCTGTACTACTGCTCGGGCACGACCCGGAGCGAGAGTGGCTTCCCCACGCTGGACTGCAACATGACCGGCGGGGCGAGCGGCGGGCCCTGGCTGGAGAACTACGGCGCGACCTTCTGGGCCTATGTCAACGGCGTCAACAGCTGGATGTTCTGGCGCAACAACGACCCGACACAGGTCTACAAGTGGCAGAGTCCATACTTCAGTGAGGACACCGCCGGCAGCCTGTTCAACACCGTCAAGGACATGTGACGGCACGAGCCGGGAGGGCGGCGCGACGCTCTCCCGGCTCGGTCACGGCTATGAGCGAGGCGAGGCGAGGCGGCGCGGCCGGCGGCTCCCGTGCGGGCGAAACCCGGACGGGCACCGACCGCGTCGAGCGGGGGTACCGCCCGAGGATCCGGAGGCCGATCGTGAAGCGACACCCATGGGCCGTCGCCGTGCTCGTAGCCGTGATCATCGGCGGGCTGGCCACGAGCGTCTGGCTGCTGCGCCCGGGCAGGGCACCCGCCGCACCCTGCACGAGCCCGGCGTCCGGAGACGGTAGCCCGGCCGCCGACGCCGCCGGACCGATCAGCACCGGTTCCGGCCGGGCCGAGGAATACTGGACCCCGGAGCGTATGCGCGGCGCCAGCGGCGCCGCGCGTCCCGACCCGCCGGAGACCCCTCCCTGCCGTTGATTCCGAGGTGGCCGAACCATGACGTTGATCAGTGCACTCCCGCCCGGCCTGGCCGCGTCGGCAGCCCGCGTCGGCGACGCCGCGACCGTGCTCGACGACGAGCAGATCACCGCGTTCATCACCGAGCAGCTCACCGCGTATCCGTTCGAGGGGCGCAGTGTCTGCGTGCTCGTGCCCGACGCGACGCGCACCTGCCCGCTGCCGCTGCTGATGCGGGCCGTGCACGCCGCGCTGCACGGCCGGGTCACGCGGCTGACTGTGCTGGTGGCGCTCGGCACGCACGCGGCCATGACGGAGGAGGCGCTCGGCCGGCACCTCGGCTACGAGCCCGGCCGGCTGGCCGGCACCTATCCGGGCACCGCGGTCCTGAACCACGAATGGTGGCGCCCGGAGACCTTCGCCGACCTGGGCACCATCCCGGCGGCGCGGGTCGCGGAGCTGTCCGACGGGCGGCTGAGCGTCGACGTGCCCGTGCTGCTGAACCGGGCGGTGGTGGAGCACGACATCGCCCTGGTGGTCGGCCCGGTGCTCCCCCACGAGGTGGTCGGCATCTCCGGGGGCAACAAATACTTCTTCCCCGGGGTCGGCGGCAAGAAGATCATCGACGTCTCGCACTGGCTGGGTGCGCTGATCACGTCGGCCGAGATCATCGGCACCAGCGGCACCACGCCGGTGCGGGCGCTGATCGACGACGGCGCCGCGCTGATCCCGGCCGCGAAGCTGGGCCTGAGCGTGGTCACCGCCGAGGTGGCCGACGGCGCCGCCGACGGCGCGGTGGACGATGCGGTTCCGGCCGCCGCCGCGGGACCGGGCGCGGGGGCCGGCAGCCGATTGCACTCGATCTCGTTCGGCGAGACCCGGGCCTCGTGGGCGTCGGCCGCCGAGGTGTGCGCCGCGACCCACGTCACCTACCTCGACGCCCCGGTCCGCCGGGTGTTGTCGATCGTTCCCGGCATGTACGACGAGATCTGGACCGCGGCGAAGGGCTTCTACAAGGTCGAGCCGGTGGTGGCCGACGGCGGCGAGGTCATCCTGTACGCCCCGCACGTCACGGAGTTGTCGTCGACGCATCCCGAGATCCACGAGATCGGCTATCACTGCCGCGACTATTTCGTCGCCCAGTGGGACCGCTTCTCCGGAATCCCCTGGGGTGTGCTCGCCCACTCGACGCACCTGCGCGGCGCCGGGACCTTCGACGCGGTGACCGGGCAGGAGCTGTTGCGGGTGCGGGTCACCCTCGCCACGGCGATTCCCGAGGACGTCTGCCGCGCCGCCAACCTGGGATATCTCGACCCGGCCCTGGTGGACCCGGCCACCTTCGCCCGGGACCCGGACACCCTGGTCGTCCCCCGGGCCGGCGAGACCCTGTTCCGGCTGCGCTGACCGAGCCCGTTCCGGCCGGGCCCGGTCAGGTCAGCCGGGCCGGCATCGACTGGTGCGGCGCAGCGGTCAGTTCATCACGGCGGTAGCCTCCACCTCGACCAGCAGGTCAGGCTCAGCCAGCGCGG
This sequence comes from Actinoplanes sp. ATCC 53533, assembly GCF_003947245.1. NCBI lineage: Bacteria > Bacillati > Actinomycetota > Actinomycetes > Micromonosporales > Micromonosporaceae > Actinoplanes > Actinoplanes sp. ATCC 53533. The sequence continues at coordinate 150,391 of NZ_QHHV01000028.1, forward strand.
CGACACCGAGGAGGGTGATCGGCTTGACCGGATCCACGCCCAGCTTCGCGGCCGCTCTGGCGACGCCTTCGCCCAGCAACGGCATCTTCTCAGGTGACCAGTCGACGACGTAGACAGTCAGCTGCGGCGACGACCCGGACACCTGCCACCGGTCGGTCGAACGCGGTTGGCGCATCCCGTCCTGACCCGCACGATCTCGCTCCGCCGGCCTCCACCAGCCGGGCCGGTCAGGCCGGCCGGGCGTGCGGCGGGAGGGCCGCGCCGGCGGTCAGGCCGGCCGCGGCCGCGGCGGCGGCCGCATCCAGCAGGACCAGCCGTTCCGGCCGGCCCTGCTCGCGGGCCAGGGTCGCGACCTGCTCGAACTCCGGCATCACCTGGACGATGACCCCGTCGCGGTGGCCGATCTTGATCGCGACGGTGCCGCCCGCGACCGCCACGTCGACGAAGGCGCGCGGCAGCGGCACCTTGCGCAACACCTGTTCCCGTACGCCGAGAGTGCTGGTGTGGCCGAACACCACCTCCCGCAGCGCCGCGGCCCGGTCGGGGTGGCACAGGACGCTGAGCGTGTGGGCGGGGCGCCCCTTCTTCATGATGATCGGCGCGAGCCAGGCGTCGGCCGCCCCGCCCTCCAGCAGCCGGGTGAGCACGCCGGGCCACAGGCGGGGATCGAGGTCGTCGACGTTGGCCTCGATGAGCACCGCCTCCTCGCCCGCCGGGGCGGCCGGGGCATCCGCGCGCCGGCCCACGACCACCCGCACGACGTTGGCCCGGTCCGGCCGGTCGCGGGTGCCGGCGCCCATGCCGACGGCCTCGACCAGCATCGGCGGGAGGTCCTCGCAGTCCGAGGCCAGGGTCCGCACCGCGGCCATGCCCGTCGGGGTGGCCAGCTCGCCGGGGCCGCCGCCCCGGACCCGCCATCCCCTGGCCAGCTGCGCCACGGCCGGCACGGGGACGGGCAACTCGCCGTGGGCGGTGCGGGCGACCCCCGAGCCGAGCGCCACCTCGCCGGCGGAGACGGTGGCCACGGCGAGGTCGTCGAGTGCCGCGCAGATGCCCACCACGTCGGCGATCGCGTCCAGGGCACCGACCTCGTGGAAGTGCACGTCGTCGGCGGGCACCCCGTGCACGTGCGCCTCCGCCTCGGCCAGCCGCGCGAAGACAGCGAGCGCGCGGGTCCGTACCGGATCGGCCAGCCGGCTGTCGCCGAGCAGCCGGCGGATGGTGCGCCAGGTCCGCCGGGGCGGATCCGCGGCGAGGATCTCCACATCGACCTTGACCGCCCGCAGGCCGGCGCGGGTCACCGCGGTGTCGGCGATCCGCACGCCACCGGGCAGGACAGCGTCGACCGCCTGCCGCACGGCCGTGCGGCTGGCGCCGGCATCGATGAGCGCGGCGAGCAGCATGTCACCGGCGACACCGGCGGAGGCATCGATCCAGGCGTGCCTACGGTCGGTCATGGGGGCTCCGGGGGTGACGAGGCCACGGCGACGGGCCCGAGAGTGCCGGATCCATCGGTGCCGGATCCGGCGAGGAAAGGTCCGGCGGGGACGACTCCGGCGGGGACGGCTCCGGCGGGGACGGCTCGGGCGGGGACGGGGCGGCGATCTGGGCGGCGAGGTGGCCGGCGCCGTAGCCGTTGTCGATGTTGACCACGCCGATGCCGGGAGCGCAGGCGTTGAGCATCGCCAGCAGCGCCGCGACGCCCTGGAACGCCGCGCCGTAGCCCACCGACGTCGGCAGCGCCACCACCGGGGCCGAGATCAGCCCGGCCACCACGCTGGGCAGCGCGCCGTCCATCCCGGCCGCCACGATCACCACGCGGGCGCGGCGCAGCAGCTCCAGCCGGGCGAGGACCCGGTGCAGGCCCGCGACGCCCACGTCCACCACCAGCTCGGTGGCGCGGCCCAGATAGCGGGCGGTCAGCATGGCCTCCCGGGCGACGGGCAGGTCGGAGGTGCCGGCGGAGAGGACGACGACCAGCCCACCCGACGGTCGCGGCGGCTCGGGCGGCCACGCCAGCAGCCGTGCGTCGCGGTCGTGGTGGGCCCGCGGCAGGTGCCGCAGGATGGCCCGGGCCTGGTCGGGGTCCGCCCGGGTGAAGAGCGTGACCGCCTCGGGTCGCCCGGCGGCGCTCGCCGCGATCGCCGCCACCTGCTCGGCCGTCTTACCCTGGCAGTAGACGGCCTCGGGATAGCCCCGCCGGGCCGCCCGGTCGAGGTCCAGGGTGGCGAACTCGGAAAGCTCCGCGGCCTCAGCCATGGTCGGCGGTGACCAGCGGGAGCGTGAAGGCGCCGGATTGCACGCCGGCCAGATCGACGGCGACGAACCGGAACCCGGCGGCGGTCACCGCCTCGTGCACCGCCCGCCGTACCGGGTCGGTCACCGCGCGGACCAGGTCGGCGCCGGGAAGTTCGATCCGCGCGACGTCGCCGTGGTGGCGCACCCGCAGGTCGGTGAAACCCAGCCGGCGCAGCGCCGCCTCCGCCTGCTCGATCTGTCCCAGCTTCCGCGGGTTGACCACGGAGAAGTGCGGGATCCGCGACGCCAGGCAGGGTGCCGCGGGCTTGTCCGCGCACGGCAGCTCCAGGGCCCGGGCGATCCGCCGTACCGCCGCTTTGTCCAGGCCCGCCTCCGCCAGCGGCCGCAGCACCCGGTGCTGCACCGCGGCGCGGGCGCCCGGCCGGTCCGGGCGGACGGCGTCGTCGGCGTTCTCGCCGTACGCGATCGCGTCCAGCCGGTACGCGGTGACCACCTCGGCGTCGATGCGGCCGAACAGCTCGTCCCGGCAGTGGAAGCACCGGTCCGGGCCGTTCGCCTGGTATTCGGCGCGGTCGCCCTCGCGGGTGGCCACCTCCACCACCGCGACGCCGATCTGGCGGGCCACGTCGTGGGCGGCGGACCGCTCGTCGGCGGCCAGGCTCGCCGACACCCCGAGGATGGCCACCACCCGGTCGTGGCCCAGCGCCCGGGCCGCCAGCGCCAGCAGCACCGAGGAGTCCACCCCGCCGGAGAACGCGACGCCGAGGCGACCGACCCCGGCGAGCGACTCGCCCACCGTGGCCGTGACGCGGTCGGCGAACGCGGCCGGGCTCTGCTCAGCTGAGCCGTTCATCGGGTCTCCGTCCGTCGCAAGTGATCAGATGTCGGTGCCATCTCAGTCAACGACTAGCATGTCGACCATGGGGCACCGTCCCACGATCTACGACGTCGCGCGCGAGGCCGGCGTGGCGGCGTCCACCGTGTCCAGGGCCTATGCCCGGCCGGGGCGGGTCAACAACGATACGGCGCGCCGGGTCTTCGCGGCCGCGGCGCGGCTGGGCTATCGCTCCGACCGGCTCGATGGTCAGCGGCCCGACGGCCGCGCCCTGAGCGAGGCCATCGCGCTGGTCATCGCCGATGTCACCAACCCGTTCTACGGCGAGATCATCAAGGGCGCCTACGAGGCCGCCCGGGAGGCCGGATACCAACTCGTCCTGTCGCACACCAACGAATCCCCGGAAGAGGAACGCCGAACCATCGAGCACGAGCTCGACCACGTCGACGGCATCGTCATCGCCAGCTCCCGGATGACCGACTCCGCGCTGCGGATGGTGGCCAAGCAGCGGGCCGTGGTGCTGCTGAACAGGATCCTGCCGGAGGCGAGTTGCGTGGTGAGCGACAACCAGCGCGGGATCCGGCGGGCCGCGGAGCACCTCGGCGCCCTGGGCCACGAGCGGATCACCTACGTGGCCGGGCCGGAGAACAGCTGGTCCGACGGGATGCGCTGGCGGGCGCTGCGGGAGGCCGCGGCGGAGCTGGAGCTGGAGGTGCGGCGTCTCGGCCCGCATGAGCCGACCGTGCTCGCCGGGCTGGCCGCGGCCCGGCGGGTGGCGCAGATCGACGCCACGGCGGTGCTGGCCTACAACGACGCGCTCGCCATCGGCGTGCTGAAGGGGCTGCGCAAGCTCGGCGTCGCCGTGCCCGAGGAGATCAGCGTGGTCGGCTTCGACAACATCATCTTCGACGAGCTGGTCGAGCCCGCGCTGACCACCGTCGCGGCGCCGCTGTACAGGATGGGCCTGACCGGGGTCCAGCACTGCATCGCGCTCGCCCGGGGCGCGCAGCCCAGCAGCGCGCCCCTGGTGCTGCCGGTGCGGCTCGTGGTCCGGCAGTCGACCGCTCACCGCCGGTCGCGGGGAGCGTCGCCGGTCCCCTCGCCGAGGGCACCGCGGACGACGGGGTAGGTCACGCAAGGGTGCGCCGGGCCCACTCGAACGAGATGCGATGCGACTCCCGCTTCGACGCCACGCTCGGCTCGTCCACTTCGATCATGAAGTCGCCGTCGTATCCGGCCGGGATCGCGGCCAGCACCGCGGCAAAGTCGATCACGCCCCGGCCGGGCTCGGCCCACAGCCGCTTGGTCCGCTGCACCTGGCGGTAGGTCAGGCCGGCGCGGCTTTCCGCCGCCAGCAGGTCGGGGAAGCAGTCCTTGAGGTGGATCCCCCCGATCCGGTCGGCGTAGCGGCGGATGAACGCCGCCGGTTCGACGCCGGCCCAGCGCAGGTGCCCGGTGTCCGGTCCGAAACCGATGACGTCCGGGCCCAGGTCGTCGAGCAACCGGACGATCTCCTCCTCGGTCTCGAAGACGCCGCCGACGTGCGAGTGGTGCAGCGGCCACAGCCCTTCGGCGCGCAGCACCCGGCACACCGTTCCGCAGTTGTCGATCGCGCGGGCCAGCCGGCCGGCGTCGAAACCGGCGCCGACCGCCGGTTCGGCCATCCGGGCCGGCACGGACATCGAGGAGATCATCGTACGGTCCAGGCCCAGCGCCACCTGGGTCGCGGCGAACCGCTTGGCCTTCTCCACCTCCTCGGCCAGGTCCACGGTCTCGTCGAACGGGGAGTTGAAGAGGCTCAGCGCCGGCATCAGGCCGTACCCGCCGATCCAGTCGCGATACTCCGCGGGACTCATGCCGTCGGGGACGTCCGCCTTGACCGCGGTGAAGCCGATCTCCTGGAAGTCCCGGAAGGCCTCGTCGAACACCTCCCGGGTCTTGCCGGCCGTGCTCCAGTACGGGATCGGGTTGGCGGCGATGCGACGCCGCGCGGCGGTCACAGCCGCACCGGCTTTCCGGTCCGGGCCGAGGAATAGACGCCGGCGATGACGCCGATCGACTGCCGGTTGGTCTCCAGGTCCACCCGCAGCTTCTCGGTGCCGTCCAGCGCGCCGAGGAAGTTCAGGTACTGCAGCCGGTGCGCGTCGGAGAGCTGGCCGGGATTGCTGCTCGCGGTGGCACCGGCCGCCGCGCCGGAGATGGTCCGCGTCGTGCCCATCAACCGCTCCGCCGGCTCGGTGCCCCGCGGCGTGGCGTGGAAGAACGCCAACTGGTCGTTGTCGATCACCACCGAACCGCGGTCGCCGTGCACCTGCAGGCGCGCGGACAGCCCCGGATAAGCCGCCGTGGTCGCGTGCAACACGCCCAGCGCGCCGGATGCGAACCGCACGACGCCGACCGCGACGTCCTCCACCTCGATCCGCTCGTGCGCCAGCGTCCCGGCGTACGCGAAGACCTCCACCGGCCGCCCCAGCGCGGCGACCAGCAGGTCGACGGTGTGCACGCCCTGGTTCATCAGCGCGCCGCCGCCGTCCAGGTCCCAGGTGCCGCGCCAGTCGCCGGAGTCGTAGTAGCTCTGCCCGCGCCACCAGTCGATCGCCGCGATACCGGAGGTCAGCCGGCCCAGCTCGCCGCGCTCGATGGCCGCGAGCATGGTCTCGGTGGCCGGGTCGAAGCGATGCTGCGAGATCACCGTCACCAGCGTGCCGGCCCGCTGCCGGGCCGCGATGATCTCGTCGGTACGGGCCACCGTGATCTCCGCGGGCTTCTCGACGATGACGTGCTTGCCGGCGGCGAGCGCCTCGATCGCCACCTCGCCGTGCCGGCCGGTCGGCGTGCACACCACGACGATGTCGATCTCCTCCGCCGCCAGCGCCGCGGTCAGCGACCCGTACGGCCGCCCGCCACGCTCGGCGGCCAGTTGCCCGGCCCGTTCGAGCTGGACGTCGGCCACCGCGACCAGCCGCAGGCGGTCCGCCAGCTGGCTGATCACCAGGCCGTGCTGCCTGCCGATGACCCCGGCGCCGACCAGTGCGATATTCCGTACGGTGCTCACTTGTATTCGATCCCCTCGGTCTTCAGCAGGTCAGTGAAGTCCTGCCAGGCGCGGCGGAACAGCTCCGGCCCGGAGAAGCCGCCCAGCGCCGTACCGGTGTCCAGGTGTGGTTCCAGCGAGAAGAACCCGTCGAATCCGTCGTGGCGCAGGGCGCTCATCGTCTCGGCGACCTCGCCGTCGCCCCGGCCGGCGGTCACCACCGTGCCGTCGGCGGCGCGAGCGTCCTTGATCTGGATGTATTCGAGGTGCGGCCGCAGGACCGCGTACCCCTCGGTGTAGGGCCGGACGCCGACCTGGACGAAGTTGGCCGGGTCCCAGGCGAGCCGCAGGTGCGGCGAGCCGACGGACCGGACGATGTCCAGGCACCGGGCCGGGATGTCGCCGTAGATCTCCTTCTCGTTCTCGTGCAGCAGGATCAGGTCCGCCTCCTCGGCGACCCGGGCCAGCGCGCGCATCCGGTCGATCACCTCGTCGCGGTGCGCGGCCGGATCGGCGCCGGGGCGCAGGAAGAAGGAGAAGATCCGGATGTACGGGGCGCCGAAGAAGTGCGCGACCTCCGCGGCGTGCCGCATCCGTCGCAGGTGCGGCGGGAACGGCTCGTCGATGAAGATCTTGCCGATCGGCGAGCCGATGCTGGAGACCTCGAGGTCGTGCTCGGCGAGCGTCTCCTTCATGACGGTCAGCTGTTCCTCCTTGAGGTCGAGGATGTTGACCTCCCAGGCGCTGCGCAGCTCCACGTGCGTGAGGCCGAGGCCGGACGCCACCCGGCACTGCTCGGTGAAGTCGGATGAGATCTCGTCCACGAAACCGGAGAGAGTCCACATGGGGAGGCGGTCCTTTCTGGGTCAGGTGTTGCGCTGATACAGCCGGTGGATCAGGCGCAGGGACCGGGCGCCCTCGCGCGGCCCGATCCAGAACGGTTCCGGATCGGCCAGCGAGGCGTAGAAGTCGGCGATGAGCAGCTCGTGCGAGGCACCCCAGTAGGCGCGACCGCCGGTGCTGGCCACCGGCTCGGCCACCGTCTCGACGCGCCCGTCGGCGTGGCTGACGGTCAGGTCGCCACGGATCAGCAGCACCGCCCGCTCGGTGACGACCTCGATCGTCACCGGCGCGTCGACGACGTTGCCGACGGTGGCGAACACGACGCTGCGCGCGCCGCCGGTGTGGTCGAGGAGCACGCTCGCGGTGTCCTCCACGTCGATGTCGTCCAGGGCGTGCCGCCCGGCGTGGCCGCGCACCCGCACGACGTCGCCGACCAGCAACTCCATCAGGTCGAGCGTGTGGATGGCCTGGTTGATCAGGACGCCGCCACCGCTGCGGGACTTGCGGCCGCGCCACGGCCGGCTCTGGTAGTACGCCGGGTCCCGGTGCCACAGCACCGTGGCCGAGCCGCCCCGCACCGGTCCCAGCTCGCCCGATGCGAGCAGGTCGCGGGCGGCCCGGGTGGTCGCGTTGTACCGGTTCTGCAGGCAGATCCCGATCTTGACGGCCGGGTGCCGGTCCGCCGCGGCGATCAGCCGGTCCGCCTCGGCCACCGTGTGCGCGACCGGCTTCTCGACCAGCACGGCGACCCGTGCGTCCAGGCAGTCGACGGCCACCGGGGTGTGCTGGTCGTGCGGCGTGCACACGTGCACCACGTCGGGGCGTACGGCTGCCAGCAGCTGCCGGTGATCGGCGAAGCGCGGCACACCGTACCGCTCGGCCGCCGCCGCGGCCCGGTCCTGATCGGTGTCGCAGACGCCGACCAGCTCCACCTCGTCGAGTTTCGCGATCGCCTGCAGGTGCACGACCGACACGTCGCCGCACCCGACCACGGCTGCCCGGCGCACCGTCACTTCACACCGCCGGCGGTGAGGCCTCCGACGAGGTAACGCTGGAACAGCAGATAGAGCAGCACCACCGGGGCCGCGGAGACCAGGGCGGCGGCCATGACCTGCGAGTACACCGGGATCGCGCCGCCCTCCTGGGTCGCGGAGAAGGTGGACAGCGCCACCGCCGCGGTCTGCGTCTCCGGCCGGGTGAGCACCGACGCGAACAGCACGTCGTTCCAGCCCAGCAGGAAGGCGAAGATCCCGGACACCACGATCGCCGGCAGGCTGAGCGGGATGATGATCCGGACCAGGATCCGCACCGTGGAGGCGCCGTCCATCCGGCCCGCCTCCTCCAGTTCCCGGGGCAGGCCGCGCAGGTAGGTGACCATCACCCAGGTGGAGAACGGCAGCGCGAAGGTCAGGTACGCGAGGAAGAGTCCCCAGCGGGTGCCCACCACGGTGACGCCCAGGTAGTTGCCCGCCGAGGAGAACAGCACGAACACCGGCAGCAGCATCAGCGTGCCGGGGATGCTCTGCAGGCCGACCAGCCCGCGCAGGATGGACAGCCGGCCGGTGAACGTGTAGCGGACCAGCACGTACGCGGTCATGGTGCCGAGCAGCGCCGAAGCGATCGCCACCAGGGCGCACACAATCATGCTGTTCACCAGGCCGGTGGCCAGGTCGGCGGTGGTCCAGATCTGGGTGTAGCTGTCCAGCGAGAACGAGCTGGGCCAGAACTCGCCGGAGGCCACGCCGACGTCGGAGTTCAGCGAGGCCAGCACGATGTACAGCGTCGGCACCAGGACCATCGCGCACAGGATCACGGTGACGATCACCAGCGCCGGCCGGGGCAGCAGCCGGTGCGCCTCGCCGGTCGCCGTCCGGCCGCTCGGCCGCCGGCTCCGCAGGGGCGAAGGGGTGCTGGACGCGGTCATCTCGCGCCTCCGTCCTCGTGCACGTCCAGCCGGAGCGCACGCAGATAGGCGAACAGGGGGATGGCGATGAGCAGCAGGGAGACGATCGCCATCGCCGCGCTGAGCCCGAACCGCAGGCTCTGGAAGCTGGTGACGTAGACGATCATCGGCATCACGTTGACGTCGTCCGGGGCCGGCGCGCCGAACAGGACGTACGGCAGGGAGAAGTTGTTGATGTGGTTCAGGGTGGCCAGCAGGCAGGCCAACAGCACCGGGCCGCGCAGGTACGGCAGGATGACGTGGGTCAGCTTGGGCCACCAGTTCGCCCCGTCGATCGCCGACGCCTCGTGCACCTCGCCGTCGACGCTCTGCAGGCCGGCCAGCGCCATCAGGTAGATGAACGGCCAGGCGGCCCAGATCTCCACCAGGATCAGCGTCCAGTACGACGTCGGCCCGCTCAGCCACAGCCCACCGTCGATGCCCACCTTCGCCAGCGTGGTGTTGACGATGCCGTCGGGCTGCAGCATGGTCCGCCACACCGTGGCGACGACGAACGACGGCAGCACGTACGGGATCAGGAACACCGCGCGCACCAGCGACCGGCCGCGGTAGCGGTTCTGGGTGGCGATCGCGGCGGCTATCCCGAACGGGACGGTGGCGATGGTGGAGATCACCGCGAACGAGACGCTGATCCAGATGGCGTGCGGCAGGCCGGACTGGAACGCCTCGGTGAAGTTCCGCACGCCGATGAAGGGCGCGTCCAGCCACCGGCGCAGCGTGTACTGATCCAGGTCGATGAGGGAGATGTAGATCGCCAGCAGCAGCGGGATGACGATGATCAGCGTCATCAGCAGTCCACCGGGGATGAGCAGCCACAGCGGGCGCTGCCGCTCGGTGACGCCGCGGCGGGGCCGCTGCCCGGGGCCGGATTCGGCCGGGGTGCCCGGGCCGGGCCCGGCGGCCACGGTGGCCGCCGGACTCGGTACCGAGCGTGTGGTCGTGCTGTCGTCGGTCATCGCGGCCGGCTTCCTACTTCGCCCGGTCCAGCGCCGACTGCGCCTTCTTCTGCGCGTCCGCGAGCCGGCCGTCGAGCTGCGCGTCGCTGACCGCGCCCTTCGAGAGGTCGGGGATCGACTGCACCACCACGTTGGTCAGGGCCAGCTGGATGTCCGCCCACCCGCCGGTGAACGGCGTCGCCACCGATTTCTGCGCCGCCTGGGCCACCGTGGCCAGCTTCTCATCCGTCTTCAGGGACTCCAGCGCCGCGGCGTTCGCCGGCAGGTTGCCGAGCTTGGCGTAGTAGTCGAGCTGGAACTCCGGGTCGGTGACCAGCTTGACGTACTCGAACGCCAGGTCCTGGTTCTTGGAGTAGTCCGCGACCAGCAGGTTGTCGCCGGACAGGATGGACGCGGCGTCCACCCCGTTCGCCGGGCGGCTGGTCGCACCGGGCGGCACCGTCGGCAGCAGCGCGAACGCCCACTTGCCCTTGACCGCGCCCTCGTTCAGCGCCTTGGCGGCGGTCACGGTCGTCAGCGCCAGGTAGCCGGTCTTACCCTCGGCGAACGCCGCGACGGCCTGCGGGTTCGTCCACCCGATGGCCGCCGGGTCGACCACCTTGTCGGCGGTGAGCCAGCCGAAGTACGTCTGGTACGCCTTCCGCACGGTCGGATCCTGGAGCCGGGCCGTCTTGCCGTCCACGAGCGGGTTGCCGGCCTGCACCGACATGCCCCAGACGAACTTCCACGGGTCGAAGTTGTCCTTGTACGCCACCGCCAGGCCGTACTGGCCGGGCTTCGTCATCTGCTTGGCCTGCTGGCCGAGCTCGTCCCAGGTGGTCGCCGGCTTGCTGATCCCGGCCGCCTTGAGCAGCTCGGTGTTGTACGCCATGACGAACGGCCGGCTCACCCACGGGATGCCGACCTGGTTCTGCTGGTCCGGCCCCGAGATGCCGAGGGTCGCCGGCACGAACTTGTCCTTGCCGCCGACCTTCTTCCACTTCTCGTCGTCGAGCTTCACGAACGCGCCGGTCGAGTAGGCGGTCGGCGTCAGCGTGGTGCCGACCGCGTACACGTCCGGGCCGGTGCCGGACACGACCGAGGTCTGGATCTTGGTCAGCTCCTCGTTCGCGCTGGCGAACGTCTCGAACTTGACGCTGGCCCCGGTCTGCGCCTTGAACTTGTCGCTGACCGATTGCTGCCAGGCCTGGAACTCCTTCGGGTACTGCGTGTTCGCTCCGATCAACACGTTGAGTGTCTTGCCGGCGCCGCCGCTGCCGCCCTCATCGTCGCCACCGCAGGCGGCGAGCCCGGCCGTGAGCACCGCCACACCGGCCAGTGCCATGACCCCGCGCATCGTATTCATACTCATCGTCCTTCTCCTTCGGGTGGCCCGCCGGTGCGGTGTGATCCGCGTAACGGCACTGCTGGGTTACGAGAAGGTTTCGCCGCGTCGACCGGCGAAATCAACGAGTTGCCAGATGTTGCCTGGGTGGCAAGGCAACAAACGGCAACAGCTTGCTCGACGGTCGGTCGCCCCGGGACGCTGACCGCCATGGCTACCTTGACGGTGCACCCCGACCGGCTGTTGCCCCCGGACCCGGGGGTGCGGGAGATCGCCCGCCGGCTGTACCACGCGGTCCGGGACCTGCCGATCATCTCCCCGCACGGGCACGTCGACAGCCGGATGCTGCTGGACGACGAGCCGTTCGCCGACCCGACGGCCCTCTTCATCCAGCCCGATCACTATGTGACCCGGCTGCTGCACGCCGGCGGCGTCGCGCTCGACCGGCTCGGCGTGGGCGAGGGCGCGCTGGCCGAGGACCGGGCCCGGGAGGCGTGGCGGTTGCTCTGCGGCCACTGGCACCTGCTGCGGGGCACGCCGGTGCGGTACTGGTTCGACAGCGAACTCGCCGAGATCTTCGGCGTCACCGAGCGGCCGGACGCGGACAACGCCGACGCGCTGTACGACCGGATCGCCGAGCAGCTGCGGCAGCCCAGCCACCGGCCCCGGGCCCTGCTGCGCCGGTTCGGCATCGAGTTCCTGGCCACCACCGACGACCCCGCCGACGACCTGCGCGCGCACGAGGCGCTGCGGGCCGAGCCGGACGTCGCCACGACCGTGGCACCCACCTTCCGCCCCGACCGCTACCTGGAGATCGGCCGGCCGGGGTGGGCGGCGACCGTCAAGGGCCTGGGCGGCGACGTCGGCGACTACGCCGGCTACCTCGCCGCGCTGGAAGAACGCCGGCGGTATTTCATCGCCAGGGGCGCGGTGTCCGCCGACCACGGCCACGCCGACGCCGGCACCGAACCGCTCGCCCGCCACGATGCCGAGCGGATCTACCGGGCGGCGCTGGCCGGCACCGCCGCCGCGGCCGAGGCCGCCGCGTTCCGGCGGCACATGACCTTCGAGATGGCCCGCATGTCGTGCGACGACGGCCTGGTGATGACGCTGCACCCGGGCATCCACCGCAACCACCACCCGGCCACCTCGGACCGGTACGGCCCGGACACCGGCCACGACATCCCGGTGGCCGTCGAGTACACCCGCGCCCTGCAGCCGCTGCTCCAGCGGTTCGGCACCCACCCCGGCTTCCACCTGGTGCTGTTCACCGTGGACCCGGACGTGTACAGCCGGGAGATCGCACCCCTGGCCGGCTTCTACCCGGCGGTGTACGCGGGCGCGCCCTGGTGGTTCGTGGACAACCCCGCGGAGATCGGGCGCTTCCAGGAAGCCGTCACCGAGATCGCCGGCTTCAGCCGGCTGTCCGGGTTCATCGACGACACCCGCGCCTTCTGCTCCATCCCGGCCCGCCACGACATGTCGCGCCGCCTGGACGCCGGCTTCCTCGCGGGCCTGGTGGCGGCGCACCGGCTGGACGAGGACGAGGCCCTGGACACCCTGCGGACCCTGGTGTCCGACCAGCCGCGAAAGGTGTTCAAGCTTTGACCCCGGTCCGGATCGTCCATCTCGGGCTCGGCGGGTTCTTCCGGGCACACCAGGCCTGGTACACCGGCGCAGCGCCGGACGCCGCGCACTGGGGCATCGCCGCGTTCACCGGCCGGTCCCGTACGCTCGCCGACCAGCTGAACCACCAGGACGGGCGGTACACGCTCGTCGTGCGCGGACCGGACCACGACGACATGTCCGTGCAGCACGCCGTGGCGGCGGCCCACCCGGGCACGGACCTGGAGTCCTGGTGCGACTATCTGACCCGGCCGCAGGTCGCGGTGGTCACGCTGACCGTCACCGAGGCCGCCTACCGCAGCGACCGGGACGGCGGCCTCGACCTGGATGACGAGGACGTCCGCGCCGACCTGGCCGCGCTGCGGCACGGCGGGACGACCGGCACGGTGCCGGGGCGCCTGGTCGCCGGCCTGGCCGCGCGGCGCGCCGCGGGCGCCGGGTCGCTGGCGGTGGTGTCCTGCGACAACGTGCCGGCCAACGGAGCGGCCACCGAGCGCGTGGTCACCGAGCTGGCCGAGGCGGTGGAGCCGGCGCTGGCGGGCTGGATCCGCGAGCACGTGGCGTTCGTGACCACGATGGTCGACCGGATCACCCCGCGGACGACCGCCGACGACGTGCGGGCGGTGGCCGAGCAGACCGGCTGGGCGGACGCGGTGCCGGTGGTCACCGAGCCGTTCACGGAATGGGTGCTCGGCGGCGCGTTCCCGAACGGGCGGCCGGCCTGGGAGGCCGCCGGGGCCCGGTTCGTCGACGACGTCCACCCGTACGAGACCCGCAAGCTGCTGCTGCTCAACGGCGGGCACAGCCTGCTGGCGTACGCCGCCGGCGCGCGCGGCCACGACACCATCGCCCAGGCGGTCGCCGACCCGGACTGCCGCGGCTGGCTGGACCGGTGGTGGGACGAGGCCGTACGGCACGTGCCGCTGCCCGCCGCCGACCTCACCGCCTACCGGGCGGCGCTGCTGGACCGGTTCGCCAACCCGCGCATCCGGCACACGCTGGCCCAGATCGCCGCGGACGGCTCGCAGAAGCTGCCCATCCGGGTGCTGCCGGTCCTCCGGGCCGAGCGGGACGCCGGCCGCCTGCCGTCCGGGGCGATCCGCATCCTGGCCGCCTGGATCGACCACCTGCGCGGGATCGGCGCCCCGGTGCACGACGCCGGCGCCGGCCCGTACCGGGAGCGCGCCGGCTCGGTGCGCGACGTCATCGCGCTGCTGGCGCCCGACCTGGCCGAGGACCGGGCGCTGATCGACGCGGTCGGCGCCGCGGTGCGGCCGGGCTGACATCGCCGGGGGCGAACTCAGTCCTCCGGCACCCAGGTCAGCAACCGCACCTTCGCGACGGTGCGGACGTGCTTGCGCATGGCGGCCGCCGCCCGCCGCGGCTCGCCCGCGGCGATGGCCTCGTAGATGGCTGTGTGCTGGGCGAGGGAACGGGACGGGCGGCCGGGCTGGCGCAGTGACTCGGTGCGGCTCTCGGTGATCTGGCCGGCGATCGCTTTCATGAAGTCCGCGAGCAACGAGCTGTGCCCGGCCGCCGTGACCGCGGCGTGGAACCGCCGGTCGCCCTCCACGCCGAAGCCGCCCCCGGCGATCTCGTCGCGCATGAAGTCGAGCGCCCGCCGGATCTCCTCCAACTCGGCCGCGGTGCGGCGGTCGGCGGCGAGCTCGGCGAGCTTCGTCTCCAGTGCCTCACGAGCCTCCAGCACCTCCGGGAGGCGTTTGCGGCGTTCGACGAGCTGCTCGAGCGGTTCCCCGTCGAGGGTGTCGCGCACCAGGTAGGTGCCGCCGCCGTGGCGCGATTCGAGCAGGCCTTGAACCTCCAGCACCACGATCGCCTGCTTCACCGACGCGCGGCTCACGCCGAGGCGCGTGGCCAGGTCGCGCTCGGCGGGCAACCGGTCGCCCGCGCGCAGGTCGGCCTCGGCCACGTGGGCCCGCAGGCGTTCCACCACCTGCTCGTACAGGCGGGACTTCACCATCGGCCGCAGCGCTTCTGACATCGGTCCAGATTATCGCCCGAGTGGCTCAGCCATTGGACCACCCTTGACAATCGATGGCTGTCGACGGAAAGTGGCTGAGCCACTAAGCCACTGGGAGCCCACCGACGGGAGCGCCCGATGTCCCCCGAACTGATTTCGATACTCGTGCTGGTCGTGGTGTTCGTCATCGCCACGACCCGGTCGATCAACATGGGCGCGCTCGCGTTCGCCGCGGCCTTCGGGGTCGGCACGCTCGTCGCGGGCATGGAGACCGACGACATCTTCGACGGCTTCCCCGGCTCGCTGTTCGTCGTGCTGGTCGGTGTGACGTTCCTGTTCGCCATCGCCAGGGCCAACGGCACCACGGACTGGCTGGTGCACATGGCGATCCGGCTGGTCGGTGGGCGCATCGCCCTGATGCCGTGGGTGATGTTCGCGATCACCGGTGTGCTGACCGCGATCGGCGCGGTGAGCCCGGCGGCGGTCGCGATCGTCGCGCCGATCGCGATGGGCTTCGCCGCGAAATACAAGATCAGCCCGCTGATGATGGGCGTGCTGGTGGTGCACGGCGCGCAGGCGGGCGGGTTCTCCCCCATCAGCATCTACGGCACCATCGTCAACAGCATCGTCGCCGAGGAGGGCCTGCCGGGCAACGAGATCGTGCTGTTCCTCGCCAGCGCGGTGGTGAACCTGCTGATCGCGGCCGTGGTGTTCGTGGTGTGCGGTGGCCTGAAGCTGGCGAGGCGGCCCCTGGACGTGCCCGTGCTCGTCCGCGCCGGCGGTGGAGTGGGCGACAGCGACAGCGACAGCGACGCCGGCGACAGCGACGCGGCCGTGGCCGAGGCCCAGGAGCGCGTCGGGCTGACCGCGCCGCGCATCGCCACCCTCGCCGGTCTGGCCGCGCTGGTGCTGGTGACGCTGGTGTTCGATCTCGACGTCGGCCTCGCCGCGATCACGGTGGCGGTGCTGCTCAGCGTGGTGTGGCCGGAGCAGAGCAGGCAGGCGATCGCCCAGATCACCTGGCCGACCGTGCTGCTGATCTGCGGCATCCTCACCTACGTCGGCGTGCTGCAGACGATGGGCACGATCACCTGGGCGGGTGACTCCGTCGCCGGCGTGGGTGCCCCGCTGGTCGCGGCGCTGCTGATCTGCTATATCGGCGCCATCGTGTCCGCGTTCGCCTCGTCGGTCGGCATCATGGGCGCGCTCATCCCGCTCGCCGTGCCGTTCCTGCTGCGGGGTGACGTCAGCGCGGTCGGGCTGATCGCGGCGCTCGCGGTGTCGGCGACGGTGGTCGACGTGAGCCCGTTCTCCACCAACGGCGCGCTGGTGCTGGCCGGTGCGCAGGACGTCGATCGCGACCGATTCTTCAAGCAGCTCATGGCCTACGGCGGGATCATAGTCGTGGCGGCGCCGCCGCTGGTGTGGCTCGTTTTCGTCGTCCCCGGAATCTGGTGAGCCGTTTTGCTTCCCGCATCACATCCGAACCGCGTCGCGCTCCGCTTCGGCGACCGCACCCTCACCCACGCCGAGCTGGCGTCCTGCGCGGGAGCCCTGGCACAGCAGCTGGTCGGGCAGCCTCGGGTGGCGGTCTGGGCGACGCCGACCATCGAGACGTGCGTGGCGGTCGTGGCCGCGCTGCTCGCCGGGGTGCCCGCCGTCCCGGTCAACCCGAAGACCGGGGAACGGGAGCTCGGGCACATCGTGGCGGACAGCGCACCGGCCGGCGTGCTCGCGGCTCCCGGCACGCCGCTGCCGGAAGGTCTGCGGCCGGTGCCCCGCTGGGATGTCACGCTCGACGCCGGAGACGCCGGAGACGCCGGAGACGCCGGACCGCTGCCGGAGCCGGGCGCCGAGGCACCCGCGTTGATCGTCTATACCTCGGGCACCACGGGAGCGCCCAAGGGCGTCGTGCTGCCGCACCGGGCAGTCATGTCCACATTGGATGCGGTGGCCCAGGCGTGGCAGTGGACCGGGGACGACGTGCTGGTGCACGCGCTGCCGCTGTTCCACGTGCACGGGCTCATCCTGGGTGTGCTCGGTCCGCTGCGCCTCGGCGGCACGCTGCACCACCTCGGCAAGTTCTCCACCGGGCTCGTGGCGCGGGCGCTCGCGGACGGGGGCACCATGCTGTTCGGCGTGCCGACGATGTACCACCGCATCGCGGCCGAGGTGGACGGCAACCCGGAGCTCGTCGCGGCGCTGCGGCAGGCACGGCTGCTCGTGTCGGGCTCGGCGGCGCTGCCGGTGGCCGACCACGAGCGCATCGCCGCGGCGACCGGTAAGCGGGTCGTGGAGCGGTACGGCATGACCGAGACGCTCATGAACACCAGCAATCGCGCGGACGGCGACCGTAAGCCCGGCTCCGTCGGCGTCCCGCTGCCGGGAGTCGAGGTCCGGCTCGTCGACGACAACGGCGCGCCGATCCAGCAGTCCGATGTGGTAGGCGAGATCCAGGTCCGCGGACCGAACCTCTTCACCGAATATCTCAACCGGCCCGACGCCACCGCGGAGGCGTTCGCCGACGGCTGGTTCCGCACCGGCGACGTCGGCACCCGCGACCCCGACGGCCACTACCGGATCGTCGGCCGAAAAGCGACCGACATCATCAAGAGCGGTGGATACAAGATCGGCGCGGGCGAGATCGAGAACGCGCTGCTGGAGCACCCGGCCGTAGCGGAGGTGGCGGTGACCGGCGAGCCGGACGACGACCTCGGCGAGCGGATCGTGGCCTGGATCGTGCCCGTCGGCGCGCCGCCGGAGGAACGCGAGCTCGCCGACCACGTCGCACGGCTGCTCACCCCGCACAAGCGCCCCAGGGTCGTGCGTTTCGTCGAGTCCCTGCCACGCAACGAGATGGGCAAGGTCATGAAGCGGGCGCTCCGTGCGTGAGCCCGCGCGCGCCGTGATCAGCCAGGTGGCCACGTCGTTCACCGAACTGCCCGACCAGGGTGAATCGTCCGCGGTGGACGGACCGCTCGGCTGGCCCGGCTACGACGAGGCGCTGGCACGCGCGCGCGATCGCACCGGCGAAGGCGAGTCGGTCGTCTGCGGCGTGGCCGACATCGGCGGCGTCACGGCCGTCCTGGTGGCCTTCGAGTTCGGCTTCCTGGGTGGCTCGCTCGGCACCCGGACCGGTCGGCGGATCGAGCAGGCGTTCACCAGGGCCCGCGAGCTCGCCGTGCCGGTGGTGTCGTTGATCGCGACCGGCGGCAGCCGGATGCAAGAGGGCACCCCGGCGCTGACCCAACTGCAACGCGTCGCCCGTCAGCTCGCCCTCACCCGCGCCGCGGGGCTGCCCCACATCGCCGTGCTGCGCGACCCGGCGACCGGGGGCGGCTGGGCCACCCTCGGTGCCGGCGCGGACGTCATCATCGGCCTGGACGGCGCGCAGGTCGGCTTCGCCGGATCGCGGGTGCGTCCACCCGGGTACACCGTCGCGGAGCAGCTCGCGGCGGGGCAGGTCGACCAGGTCGTGTCCCACCCTGAGCTGAAGGACCGGCTGGCACGCTGGCTGCGGCTGCTCACCACGCCCTCGGCGGCGCCCGCCGTCGTGCCGGTCGCGCTGGGCTCCGCGACGCTGCCCGAGACCGGCTGGGACGCGGTGCGACGCGCACGCGCACCGCATCGCCCGCGCGCACAGGCCTACCTCGACGAGTGCTTCGACTGGCGCGAACCGATCAACGGCGACCGGGGTGGCGGCGTCGACCCCGGAGTGCTCTGCGGGTTCGGCCACCGCGACGGCGGCACCGTCGCCTACGCCGCGCAATGCGGAACGGCGACGCGGCCCGCCGGGTTCCGCACCGCGGCACGGCTGGTCCGGCTGGCCGACCGACTGGGCATCCCGGTGCTGACCCTGGTCGACACGCCGGGCGCGGCCAACGACCCGGAAGCCGAGCGGGCCGGCGCCGGGGCCGCCATCGCGGAGATGTTCGCCGCGATCGCGTCGGCCACCCTGCCGGTGACCACGATGCTGATCGGCGAGGGCGGCTCCGGCGGCGCTCTCGCATTCGCCGCGCCGGGCCGGATGTGGGTCACGCCGGACAGCTACTTCGCGGTGATCTCCCCCGAGGCGGCCGCGGCCATCCTCAAGCAGCCGCCGTCCGAGGTCAGAGCGACCACCGAACGATTGCGGCTGCGACCGCAGGACCTGGTCGAACTCGGGGTCGCCCGGGGAATCGCCGAGCGCGCCACGCTTGATCGCCAGCCGCGCGACACCACGGGATCCGCCCGGCAGTAAGCGCCGCCTGGCCCTGTCGGGCAACCGCGACCCACCCCTCCGCACGCAGATCATGACGCAGGTCACATCGCCGTGTGTCACGTCCGGGCGTTCGGAGGTGTCTTGAAGGCGTGACCGCCCCCCGTACAGCTGACCGCGTTGGCGCGTCCGCGTCGGATCAGCCGATAGCGGCGATGCCCAGTGCGATCAGGACGTGCGCATGATCGTTCAACGAGGAGGGATGGATGCACACCCAAACGAACCAAACGGTCCAGAGCCGGAGCCGGATCCGACCCGTGGTCTTCTGGGTCACCACGTTCGTCGTCGTCTTCGAGTTGGCTGCCGGGTCGGTGTGGAACCTGGTGCCGCTCGAATGGGTTGAGATTCAGTTGCGACACCTGGGATACCCGCACTTCCTCACCTACATTCTCGGTGGGTGGCAGGCCGCCGCAGCCGTGGCGATCGTCGTACCGCGATTCCCACTGATCAAGGAATGGGCGTACGCGGGTGCCCTTTTGCTGTGGTCGGGTGCCGCGGTGTCGCATCTGGCAATCGGCGACGGTGTCAGTTCGTGGGGGCCGCCGCTGATGTTCGGGGTGTTCGCCACCGCGTCGTGGATGCTCAGGCCAGCTGATCGCCGCCTGGCGGGGACGCGGCTGCGTCGATACCGCCCTGCCGACGCTCGACAGGATGGTGCCGAGCGGCCCGAAACCCGCCCCCGCGCCTGGGCCGTCTCGATCGGGCTCCTCGCTGCCCTGTATGCCGTTTCGTTCCTGACGCTGCCCGCGGCCGAAGCCGTCATGCACGAGCAGGCAGTCGAGCGTGGCTGGATCCACGAGTAGTAACCCGCACGGGCTACCCAAGGTCTCAGCTCGGGAGTGGTTCGATGCGGGCGGGTACGTGTTTGTGCCACGGGGTGCCGGCGATGGGGTCGCGCCATTGCCGGTCGGTGAGGTCGTTGAGTGCGACGCCGGTGCGCGTGGTGGTGCCGGTGTCGGTGGTCAGGTCGAGGCCGAAGCCGTTGGGCAGCGCGGCGTTTCCCGGTTGCAGTCGGTCGTCGATCTCGATGGTCGCCCGGGCTGTGCCGCGCAGGGTGGTGATCTGGGCGGGTGCGCCGTTGTCCAGGCCGAGTCGCTGGGCGTCGTCGGGGTTGATCCGCAGGGCGCCGCCGCGGTCCCGCAGTCGCCAGCCGGCGTCGCGGAAGATGGTGTTCGCGGTGAAGGCCCGGCGCTGCCCGGCGGCGAGGATGAAGGGGAATTCGTCGCTGGTGTGCACCGCGGTGGTCTGGTCGAGGCCGGCGAGCAGGTCGAGGAGTTCGGGGATGGGCAGCGGGATGCGGCGTTCGGGGTGGGGAACGTAGCGCCAGGCGTCGGCGGGCTCGTCCTGCGTGAAGGTCATGCCGGATCGGGCGGTGAGCATGGCGTCGAAGAGTGTGTCGGCGCTGGTGTGGCCGGCTCGGCGGATCGCCTTCGGGTGCTGCCTGGCGATGCGCTGGGCGAGCGCCCACAGGACGGCGGCGGAGCGGGCGCCGTCCGGCAGGGTCGGGCCCAGGGTTTCGTAGAGCAGGTACGGAGCGAGGGCGAGGGTGCGCTTGTCGGCTGCGGCGAGGGCGGCGAACGCGAGTTTGAACGGGGTGCGCCCGAGCCTGGCGGCGCCGCGCAGCAGGCCGAGCCGGGTGCGTGGGACGACGCCGAGCCGCCGGATCAGCCGGGCGTAGATCTCGGGCTCGGGCAGGGTGCCGGGCAGCGGGTCGAGGACCGGGGCGCGCAGGTGGAAGGTGTTGCGGGGAAACTCGAAGGTGAAGAACGTGGCTTCCCACTTCTCGAACTGGGAGGAGGCGGGCAGCACGTAGTCGGCGTGCCGGCCGGTTTCGGTCAGCGCCACGTCGATGACGACAACGAGGTCCAGGGCGGCGAGGGCGGCGCGGAACGAGGCGGAGTCGGCCAGCGAATGGGCCGGGTTGGCCGACTCGATGATCATGGCTCGGAAGCGGGACGGATGGTCGGTGAGGATCTCGTCGGCGATGACGTTGCAGGGCACCAGCCCGCCGGGCATGCGGGCGGCGGTGACCGGGGTGTGGCGGGTGCGGGTGTCGTAGGTGGCGAGCGGTGCGATCCAGGAGTGCGGTTGCATGGCGCCGGGTTTGCCGAAGTTACCGGTCAGCAGCCAGCTGAGCTTGTTCAGGTAGGACACGAGGGTGCTGTTGGGGCTCTGCTGCACGCCGAGGTCCTCGTAGGTCGACACGCTGCCGGCGGCGCCGATGCGCCGGGCAGCGGCGCGCAGCAGCTCCTCGTCCAGGCCGCACACCTCGGCGCAGCGGGCGACGTCCACGTCGGCCAGCTGCCGCAGCACGGTGTCGGCTCCGGTGGTGTGTGCCTCCAGGAAGGCGTGGTCGACGAGGTCTTCCTGGACGATGGTGCCGAGGATGCCGGACAGGCACCAGGCGTCGGTGCCGGGACGGACCCGCAGATGGATGTCGGCCAGATCCGCCGTCTCGGTGCGCACCGGATCGATGACGATCATGCTGCGGGCGGGATCCTTGGCGATCTCCTTGAGCACGGTGCGGGCGCGGGGAACGCCGTGGGACTGCCACGGATTCTTGCCCAGGAAGATCGACACCTCGGCGTGTTCGAAGTCGCCGGTGGTGTGGCCGCCGGTCAGGTGCGCGTCGACCCATCCCTCGCCGGTCTTCTCCTGAGCGAGCGGGTTGGAGCGGTAGCCGGCGCCCAGGGCACGCATGAGTGAGCCGCTGTAGGCGCCGCCGAGGTGGTTACCCTGCCCGCCACCGCCGTAGAAGAAGATCGTCTTGCCGCCGTGGGTGTCGCGCACGGTCGCGAGCCGCTCGGCGATCTCGGCGATGGCGGTGTCCCAGTCGATCGCGGTGTGGCTGCCGTCGGCTTCGCGGCGCAACGGTGTCGTCAGCCGGTCGCCGCCGTTCTGGTAGTGGTCGAGACGCAGCGCCTTGTTGCAGGTGTATCCGCCGGTGGCGACGTGGTCCTTGTCGCCGCGGATCTTGACGAACCGGCGCCCGTCCCGCTGGATCTGGATGCCGCAGTTGTTCTCGCACAGGATGCAGGCGCTCTTGTGCCAGGATTCCTCGGGCCGGGTGGTCATCGGCTTTCCTCCTCGCTAAGGGCCGGGCGCGGGGCTCGACCTCGTCCGGCGCCCGCGTTCATCGGTCTCGCAGCGCGTGCACCAGCAGGTCATGGATCTCGGCACCGGCCGCTTCCAGCGGGCTGATGCTCTGCTCGGCGCGGCACATGATCACCGCGCCCTCGATCGCGGCGATGATGAAACCGGCCAGCCGCCGGGACCGCTCCGGTGGCAACCCGTGGCGGACGAACATGGCGCCGAGCGCGTCGCGCCATCGGGCGAAGACCTCAGCCGCGGAACGGATCAGTTGCGGGGCGTCGTCGTTGGTCTCCACCGCTACCGCCACGATCGGGCAGCCGGCGCGGAACTCGCTGCTGATCAGGCGTTCGCGCCACAACGCGAAGAAGGCGTCGACGGCTTCCAGGGGATCGTCGGCCCGCGTGGCGGTCTCGATCAGGCCGGAGATGAAGGCGCCGGCGAGTGCCACCGCTTCCTCGATCAGCTGCGCGCGCCCGCCGGGGAAGTGGTGGTAGACCGAGCCGCGCGGTGCTCCGCTGTGCGCGAGGACCCGGTCGATGCTGGTCGCGTTCGCCCCGTACTCGCGCAGCAGCGCCGCAGCGCTGAGCACCATGCGCTCGCGGCTCTCGCCCCGGCGCGGGCTCACCGACCCACCCCACTCGCGGCGGGACGGTGCGCGGCCTCGCGCCGCTCGCCCATATCCACGACCGGATGCTACTCGCCGGTAATTTATGGCACAAGCCATAGAACATAGAAGGCGCCGCAGGCGGCCTCCCCCGGCCCGGCCGAGAAACCCGGGCCGGGCCGGATGGCCAGCGGATCAGGCCGGAGGTCAGTCGCCCTTGTTGCCCGGGCAGTTGATCGCCGCCGGCACCGAGACCGTGGTGCCGGCCGCGGTGACGGTGATGACGGCGGTCCCCACCCCGTTGCCGCCGGGGATGTTGACACTGTGCAGGTCGGTCAGGCCGGCACCGGCGGCGTCGGTGACGAAGGTGGTGGTCGGCGCCCAGAACCCGCTGCCGGTCGCGGTGTATGACGCGCTGGCGAGCCCTCCGCTGACCGTGACCCGAACGTGCGCGCCGAGGTCGTCGCAGTAGATGCCGAGGTACTGCCCCGCGGTGACCGTGCCGATCGGCGACTCCACTGTGTCCGCGGAGGCGGCCGACGAGGGCAGGACCACGGCGGCGAAGGCCGCGGCGCAGGCCGCGAGACCGAACGCGCGCTGGGAACCGAGCATGGCGGAGTTCCTTCCGTTTGGTGCGATCCATCGAAGACCGACTAAACCTAGGCGTCCCGGTGCGGAACGGGCGACGCGGGGTGGAAGTGACCCCGGGCGACGGTGCGTCCACTCAGCCGCTGACTACGGTGACCGTCTGCCCGCCGAACTGCTCCCGCACGGCCTCCTCCACCATCGCCGCCGCCGCGGTTGCCCGGCTCACCGCGCCCGGAAACAGCCGCTTCGGGGCCAGGTCCACCGTCAGGGTGCGCCGGGCCGGGGAGACCGGGCCGTCGTTCATCGGACCGAGGTGGAAGACGGTGCCACCCGCGGCGATGATCGTCGCGTCAGCCTCCACCTTGTCCGGCAGCTCGTTTCTCAGGAAGACCCCGAGCATGGTCCTGGTCAGCATCCCGGCGGCGGCGGCCGACGGGCCTGTCCCCAGCGCCCCGAGCCAGATGCTCCGGTCGATGCCGGACGCGACCACGGCCCGGGCGCCGGCGGTGAGGGTGCCGGCGGTTAAGCCTTTGGTGGCGCCCAGTCCGGACAGCAGCACGTCACATCCCGCGACCGCGTGGGCGATCGACTCCGGGTCGTGCACGTCGGCGGCGACCGCCGTGAGTCCGGGCAGGACGG
Organism: Actinoplanes sp. ATCC 53533; assembly: GCF_003947245.1. NCBI lineage: Bacteria > Bacillati > Actinomycetota > Actinomycetes > Micromonosporales > Micromonosporaceae > Actinoplanes > Actinoplanes sp. ATCC 53533. The sequence goes on from NZ_QHHV01000028.1 coordinate 174,394, forward strand.
GCACACGTTCGGGATGGCGGGCCAAGGCCGTGACCGGCAGGCCCCGGTCGAGCGCCGCGGTGACCATCAACCTTCCGGTGGCGCCGGTGGCTCCGAGCACTGCGATCCGCATCAGAGCGTGCTCCGCAGGACCTCGAGGGCGGCGGCGTGCACACCGGGCGCGGCGGCCACGTAGCCGGCGCTGGTGAGCTCCCACGGCTTGCCGTCGAAGTCGGTCACGGTGCCGCCGGCTTCCCGGACCAGCAGCACCGGGCCGATGTGCGAGCGCACGTTCTCGAACTGCCAGTGCACGTCCATCCGGCCGGCGGCCACCTGGGAGAGCTGGTGTCCCACCGGCACCGACGAGCGGACGTACAGGGCGGTCTGCAGCATCGCGGTGATCGAGGCACCGACGCGCTGAGCCACGACCGCCGAGCCGCCGGGCCGGGCCTGGCCGGTCCCGGTCAGGGCGACGGCGAGATCGGTCTTGGCGGAAACCGCCAGGCGCCCGCCGTTGAGGAACGCGCCACCGCCGTCGGTGGCGGTGAACATCTCGTCGGACCCGGGCGAGTAGAGCACCGTGAAGTCGGGACGACCATCGCGGACCAGGGCGACGCCGATGTTCCAGTCGGTCATGCCGTTCACGAGGTTGAGATTGCCGCCGACCGGGTCGACGACCCACTGGTCGCCGGCGGTCATCGGACCGGTGGCGTGCTCGTCCTCCTCCCAACCGGAACCGGGCAGAGCCGCGAGCAGGCCGGGCCGCAGCAGGTCGGCGACGGCGGCGTCGTTGCGCCGCAGGCCGGCGAAGAGGTCGTCCTTGGTGGCGGCGCGGTTGTCCGGTGAGTACAGGCGAAGCAGGCGGGCGCCCGCTTCGCGGACGAGGGCTGTGGTGGTGAAGATGAGCTCGTTGGTCATGACCTAACCCTCGGCCGCCGCAGAGGATAAGTCCAATGCACTCTTTGTAAGTTAAGGTTTACCACCATGCAACTGGACCTGAACCTGCTGACGGTGCTGGACGCCCTGCTGACGGAGGGCAGCGTGATGGGTGCCGCGAACCGGCTGCACCTGTCGTCGCCCGCGGTGAGCCGCTCGCTCGGCCGGATCCGAAAGCTGACCGGCGACGACATCCTCGTGCGGACCGGCCGGACCATGACACCCACCCCGTACGCCCTGGCGATCCGGGAGCAGGTGAGCAAACTCCTTCAGCAAGCGAACGCCGTGCTGGCCCCGATCCGCGAGCTGGACCTGGCGACCCTGGAGCGCACCTTCACGCTGCAGTGCCACGACGCGCTGACCACGGCGCTCGCGCTGCCGCTGCTGGCCTCGATCGCCGAGCGGGCCCCGGGCGTACGGCTGAGGTTCCTGACCGAGGCGGCGGTCGACACCGACGACCTGCGGCACGGCCGGGTGGACCTCGAGATCGGCGCGGCCTCCCCCGAGCTGCCGGAGTTCCGGACCGAAACCCTCGGCTACGACCGGTTCGTCGTCGTGCTGCGCAGAGATCACCCGTACGCCGGGCGCCTGGACCTCGAGGCGTACGCGGCTCAACCGCACCTGCTCGTCTCGCGCCGCGGCCGGTTGAGCGACCCAGTGGACGAGCTGCTCGCCTCGCACGGCCTGCGTCGCCACGTGGTGGCGGCGGTCGGCACCACCGCGAGCGCCCTGCACGTCGCGAGCCGCAGCGACGCCGTCCTGACCGCGCCGGAGGTGATCTGCCGATCGCTGATCGCGGCGTTCGGGCTGACAACCGAGCCGCTGCCGGAACTGCCGGAGCTGCCGCCGGTGCCCGTCGTGTGCAACTGGCACCAGCGGTACGACACCGACGCCGGCCACGCGTGGCTCCGTGATCAGACCCGGGAGGCGCTGAGAACGATTCTCGGCACGTAGATTCACTGATGAACGCGGCCCTGTTCGGTGCTCCGATCCCCCGCCTGGGCCGCCAGGGGCGGGGAAGTTGACCATCCGAACGACGGCAGCGTCGTAAGCACGACAGACGGCGGACGGACCTGGCAGAACGTCACTCCACCCGATGGCGCCGCGGAGGTCTTCCGGGACGTCGAGGCAACCGACGGCGATCACGCGATCGTGCTGGCAATCGAGCCGCCGTCGCAGATCTACCGCACCGCCGACGGCGGCGTCACCTGGCACGTCGTCTTCGAGGACGCGGACCCCAGCGCCTTCTACGCCTGTGTAGCCTTCTTTGACCACCGCAGGGGCATCGCGGTGAGCGATCCCGTCGGCGGGCGGTTCCGCCTCGCCGGCACTGAGGACGGTGGCCGCAGCTGGCACGTCCTCAAGAACGTCAAGATTCCGCGCTTCGACGACAAGCTCATGCTCGGTGTCGACTGCCGACGTGCGGCGGGCTGCTGGGCGGTCGGCGGCGGCGGCCTGGCCGCGAGGCTGTCCGTCAACCGCTGAAGTCTTCAGCTGAGGCTGCACGCCCGGGGCCTACTCATCGAGTCGCTCTCCGTGTTGTGTGCGGATGATCCAAGTCATAACGCTACGTATATAGCGACGTGGACACACAGCAACGCCACTGGTACAAGTTAGGCGTGCTGAGGGCCATGGAATGGATTGTGCTGGGAATCGGTAGCGCGGCCGCCATCGTCTACGGCGTCCGGCGTCACCGACCCGCCCGGACCGGAGCCTGGCTGCTGCTCGCCGGCGCCATCGTGGCGAGCGCCGCCGGCGACGTGTTGACCGCGTTGAACCGGCCCGGCGTCGCCGATGTCTGCTTCTACGCCATGTTCGTGCTGGTCACCTGGAGTCTGCTGCAGCTGACCCGCGTCGGTGCGATTCTCGTCGACCGGGCACGGCTCATCGACCTGCTCGCGTTCGCGTGTTCGACGCTGCTGGTGGTCTGGGTGTTCGTCATCGGCGATGCGGGCCGGATCGGGAACATCTCCGGGGCGTACGTCATCGGAGCCCTGCTGCTCCTCGCGGTTGTCGCCCGTGTGCTGGTCGCCGTCGGCCGGAACCTCTCGGCCGCGCTGCTGGTCATCGGTGCGGTGGGCGTTCTGGTCAGTGACATCTTGCAGCCGTTGTGGCCGGGCCGGCTGAGCGAGTCCGGGTTCGTGGTGCTCTACCTTGCCTGGGGCGCCGCCGCGCTGCACCCGTCGATGGTCAGGCTCACCGAGCCCGCGACGCCGCGGGCGAGCCCGTGGCGCGTGCGCTGGGCGGCGCTGCTGGGCATCTCCGTCGCCACCCCGCCGGTCGTTCTGCTGATCGAGGCGGTCCACGGCACGGTCGGCGACGGCGTGGTGATCGCGGTGGCCGGGGCGATCACACTTCTCCTGACCATCACGCGGCTTACCGACTCGGTGACCCTGAACGGCCACGCCTTGACGCGTGAGCGCGGCTTGCGGCAGGCGAGCGCCGCGCTGGTCGCCGCCGCCGACACACCGGCCGTGGACGGGGCTGTCCGAGCCGCGGTCGCCAAGCTCATGCCACCGGGCGCTATCCGCAGCACCGTCTTCGCCATCGACGACCGCCAGCTCACGCTCGAAGCGATGCCCGACCCCGAGGCCGGCTCACCGCCCCGCAGCTGGTGGATCGAGGACGTGGACCACGACCACGACCACGCCACACTGGTCTGTCCGCTCTGGCTGGAACCGCTCGCCGTCGCCCGACCCAGCGGCGGAGCCCTGATCCTGGTGGGGCGCCGGGACACCCTCACCGCCACTCGCGACACCCTCGAGGTGCTGGCCGCCCAAGCGGCGCTCGCGCTGGATCGCATCTCCCTGGTGGAGGCGGTCGGCCGCCGCGACAGTGACCTCTATCTGCGCGCGGTGATCCGGAACAGCGCGGACATCATGGTGGTGATCGAGGAGGATCTGCGCATCCGGTACGCCAGTCCCTCGCTGCGCGAGCTGCTCGGCGCCGACGACCTTCCGCCGCTGGCCACACTCGACGATCTGGTGCATCCGGACGACGGCAACCAGCTACGTCAGGCCTTCCGCAGCTCCGGCGACGGCGTGGTGTTCTGCTCGCTGTTGCGGGCTGACCACAGCCAGGTGCTGGTCGAAGCCACGTACCGCGACCTGCGCGAGGACCGCTTGGTCCAAGGTTTTGTAGTGACCATGCGGGAAATCACCCAGGGCCGTGGGCCGGACGAGCAGCTGCCCCAACGCGACAACCTGGACGAGTTACCGGGCCGGGTGAACCGGCGCAGCGCCCGGCACAAGTTCCGCTACTAACGCCGACCCTTCGACCATCACCCGGAACATGGCGAAGCGCCGGATACCGGTGCAGCCGGGAAGCTGGCAATCGGCACCGCCAAGAGTGCGGTTAGCGGTATGGAAGATACCGCGTGCTCCGTGACCATCGCGGCCATAGTGGAAGCGGCAGGCAGGCGGCCAGCCCGTCGTATCCGGTCTCGACCTCCGCGGACCCGTCCCGAAGCGTCACCGTGACGCGAGAACGTCGATACGCGAAGACTTCTGATACCCGACCGGCGGCTACCGACATGACCAGGTCCTGCATGAACGCGAGATCGGCGGCTTCCGCGGCCAGTTCCCACCGACCACCGATATCGCCGACCTGCACGATGATCTCGTCCCTGAAGTCGATCCACTCGATCGGACGCGCACCGGTACGATGCGGCGTCACCCGCACGATCAAGCCGAAATCGGTTCGGCTGATCTCGGTCTCGGCGGCGCCGTCGAGTTCGACCGCGAGCCGGCGGGCGAGCGGCAGGGACGGCTCGTTATTCGAGTCGGACACGAGGACCCTCCCTGCTCCTACCCCAACGCACGAGCTGAGCCTACGGCCACCAGGCCCGTCACGAGGTGTTCCGGTCACTGTCAGGAATGGTGCGCCCGTGGCTGTCGCCCGAGCTCTTCCGTGTCGACCTTCTCGGGGGTGGCGAGCGGACGCCGTACGTTGGGTACATGCTTGAACTTCCCTCGAACGACGAAGCGGCGCGTTTGTTGGAGATGCTGGGTGCGTCGCCTGAAGACCGAGACGAGACGCTGTCGGCTCGACCTCATCCGCAGGAGCATCCCGATTTGTGGCAGCACCTTGAGCGGTGTTATCACGACTTGAGGTCGAGTATCGGTTCAGGGCTTGACTCGGCGAGCGGATACCGCGGTTTCCCGGCGATGTCCATTGACGCTGGCCCAGTCGCGCTTCATCTCTACGTGTGGCTCTATCTTGCCATCCTCCCGGAGACACTCCGCTACCACGCCGAGCGAGGCATCGATCATCAACGCTCCTGGGAGACGTTGTCGAGCGTGGGGCCCATGATGGCTGAACACCGAACCGTGCACGGGCTCGGTGGTAGCGGGGGATTCCAACAGTGGTGCCCACCGTTGACGTTTCGCGGAGCCGAGTACCGGCTCGGCCGACTTGACTACGACCGTACCCGCGGCGAGCGCCCAGACGGAGCGACCGGATTTCTGCTGAACGTGCACATCCCGTCCGGTGGTTCGCTGTTCCCACGGTCCTGTGACGAATCGTTCGATCTTGCCCGTAAGTTCTTCCCGCGTCATTTCCCTGACGAACCGGTCTCGCATTTCACGTGCCACTCTTGGCTACTCGACCCCCAGCTCACCGAATACCTTCCCGAGCGGTCGAACATCGTGCGCTTTCTCCACCGTTTCCAGCTAAAGCCGCTCACGTCCCTCGATCAAAATCGCGCAGACGGCGACATGCTGGTGTACATCTTCGGTCGACCGAGCCAGAATCCTCCGGTGACCGCGAGCCTGCTCGCAGACCTTCCGCAACAAACGTCCCTTCAAAGGGCGTACGTGACTCACCTACGCTCCGGACGGAACTGGCATGCACGCACTGGTTGGATGACTTTCTGACCAGGCCCGGAGCACGTCGGCATGCGCCGAAGGCTCGGGCCACCCCACGCAGATCGCGATTGCGCCGCCACCAAGGCCCAAGATCGGGTGCACTCTTCTCCGCAGTTCAGCACGCCGACCCGGTTCGGAGGTCAGCACTCGAGCGTGACCGCCGATTGAGCAAGTCGCGCGCATGGTCGGCGGCAGATCCGGTGCGCCTCCGGGGCGCGGGCGATACCCAGTGAGCGGATCAGCAGGCGGCCGTTCGGGAGTGTTCCGACCGTCGCGGGCGCCGGTACAGTGACCTGATGGTCGAGTCGGCTGCCAGGGTGCTTCCGTTCCGTACCGTCGACAACCTTTCGTGGCCGGACCGGAATCTTTCGAAGGGTCTGCACGTCGTACGCGATGCGGACGATTGGACCCGAGTGTGGGCGCAATCGTCCTCTGGCCAACCATCCGAGCCGCCGGTGCTGGCAGTGGACTGGCAGACTGAGATGTTCGTTGCCGTCGCGCTCGGGCTGCGTTCGAACGGCGGATATTTCGTCTGGATCGATGGGATCGTGGTTGTTGGCGGCCTGATCAGGGTCCTGGTGTGGGAGATCCGGCCCGGCTCCAACTGCGCGACGACGCGTGGCATCACCCATCCGTTCCATGCTGTGGCAGTGCCTGCCCACGCCGGTATGGCCGAGATGGTCATGCGCATCGCCTACCAGGACTGTGAAGCGACCGAATATTGAGCGCGCAGTCTCCTGCTGCCCGGATCACCCGGCGAGCCGTTGCACCGGCGGCTGCCGATCCGGACGGCATCGACCACTGACAGCTTGCCTGGCCCGGATGGCTGTCATCGGCACGGCCGTAGAGCGACCACAGGAGCCGCAGTCGACTCCGGCAACGATCGCCTCGCGGCAGATCAATGCACAGACCTTTTGGTCTCATCGGGTCCGACAAAGGCGAATCGATACGATTGATATAGCCTTTTAAGGAAGTCATCTTGGCCGTATTGCAAATATCCCCGGTTCTCCAGCAGGTTGCCGGAGAACCGGGGATATTTGCAATACGGCTCGACCGAGGTCGGTCAATGCATGACGATCCCTCTTCTTGGCGTCAGGCGGTGAACAGGTCTGCTGTGGTCACGGGCATAGTCCTCTACATCGTGGCGGACGTAAACAGGACCCATGGCGAGCTCCGCCACTGGATAGGGAAAGCCGACCTTACGCGCGAGCTGGGCGGCCCGCTGTCGCGACACGCCTAGAATCGTCGATATCTCCGACAGGCCAACCAGTTCAGGAAGATAGCTTGTTTCTCCAACAGGCCGAATTCTCATGGTTATGATGTTGGGCGCCGACAAGTGTGCTGCCGCATCGGCTATTATCCGATAGGCCCTATTGGCTGCGCCGTTCACATCTGTTGCCTTTACCGGGATTCGCAGACAGGTGCGATCGTCATGCTCGGTTGATTGTCGTCCAGGAAGAGACGCGGATTGCAGCCACGCATTGGTCTTCTCGTCTTTGCGGAAATCAATCTCAATAGACCACTGCCTCTTAATAGGTTGCTGGCGGCCACTTCGCCTTGAGACTGCAGGGTCGACTGGTCGCGCGGGGGTGTCGGAGATGAGGTTAACGCGAGGGCTGACTTGAAAGGCGGGCCCGTGCGAGCTAGTCACTGATCCACCGATCCAGTGCGTTGTAGACCAGCGGTACCGCTACAACCGTGAGAACAGCGTCATTTCCCGTTCGTCGCCATACGGCCGCCGCCGCCAACAGGGAGATCATCACGATGACGAATCTGCGGAGCGTGATGAGCTGCGGCCGCTTGGCGTCCGGTTGTTGCCCCACTTGGCGGATGTGCTTCTGACCGCGCGCATGTAGGGTCACGAAATTCCCTTCCTGCCAGGATCGGAGTAAGGCGGCGCCCAGGAAGCAGCCTGGGCGCCGCCGCGTACCTGCTCGGATGAACGCGTACATGTCAATGATTCTCAGTCGCGGTCAACCAAACGACGGACTACCTGTGCGACTCGTGTGCGCAGTAGAAGCTCACGGGCAAGGCGCTCTTGCCTTTGTCAACTAGAAGCTGTCAAGGGCCCGGGCATTCTCGCTGCTACCGACGTGACCGCGCTCTGATCAGGCCTGCGGCTGGTCGACCGAGTGCGCGCCGATCACGTCTACTGTCGGCAATGTGACGCCAAGGGTTCCCATCCTCCGAGGGTATGTGTCGATGAGCCGCAGGGCGTCGGGCGAACCCATGCGGTTGCTATACGGCCGAAGGCTCCCCGCCAAATATGGCGCATATCGGAATATAATGACCGTTCCCGTAAGCGAGAGGTGTTCACTTTGATCGGGTTTCGACGAAGACCAGAAAGGTCAGAAGCCGAGCAATTACTCATTCGAGTGACCCGAAATTCCTCCGGCGCTCAGGTGACGATCGGTGATGGACTTCCCGAGTCCGCGTCGAGAGCAAGCGGAGAGCCCACCCGTACTGTCAGCGCCGATGTCCTGCGAGGGTTGTTGACCGGTGGCATCAATGAACCAGCCCGCAAATTCAGGCTGCAAGGAGCACGTATTGCGGGAAAATTGGATCTAACAGGAGCGGCATTGGTAGTGCCTATCGACTTTCAAGACTGCTCTTTTGACGAGCCTGTGACGCTCGTTGGCTTGACAGTGCCATCCGTCAACTTGCGTGGATGTCATCTGCCGTCGCTGGAGGCTAGTCGACTCAAAACACGTGACCTCGATGCGTCGGACGGTTTCAACGCGAAATCGGTGCGACTTGATCAAGCCGATGTTAGTGGATCAGTGATGTTTGACGACGCCACCCTACATAACCCCGGCAAGGTGGCCTTCTTTGGGCGGGCCCTGAATGTCGGCCAGTTCCTCAGCCTCGGAAACGGCTTCACGGCACACGGCAAAGTTGACCTTGTTGGCGCAACCGTCGGCAAGAGCCTGGTTTTCACGGGTGCCACACTCAATCATCCGGGAGAGTTTGCGCTGGACGCCCAGGGCGTTTCGGTGGGCTTCGCTGTCTTCCTGGGCAGCTCGATCAGTAATCCGCTCGGCTTCACCGCACTTGGCGGTATCCGATTAATTGACGCCCGCATCGATCAATTTCTCTGTTGCTGGCAAGGGCGCATTGAAAACCCTGGAGGATACGCAATTGCCGCCCAGGGGATGAATATCCGACAGACTCTGCTTATGCAGAATGGATTCTCCGCAGTCGGAACGATCGATCTGAATGAATCAGCTATCGGTGGAAGCTTTCATCTATCCAACGCCGATCTCGATGGAGGCGATGGTTGTGCGTTGACTGCTGAGCGGATGGAGTGTGGCGCATCTCTAAAGTTGGCTGAAAAGGTAGTCGTCCGAGGTTCCGTGACGCTGGACGCCGCCATCATTGTGGACCGTCTGGAGTTGGTGGATGCAGATCTTTCCGGCTGCCCGTCGTTGAACTTGGCGTACCTGCGGGCGCGGTCTCTCGTTTTCAGTCCGTCATGTCCACCAAGCGAAATGGATCTGCGCCATGCAGCAGTGGCAGTGCTGGCCGACGACATCGATTGCTGGCCGAAGGAATACTCCTTGCAGGACTTCTCGTACGATCAACTCGGACGCGGCAGCGATCCATCAGCAAGTCGCCGGATTGAGTGGTTGCGGCGAAACAAGGAAGGCTACCTGCCTCACCCGTATGAGCAGTTAATCGCGGTGTATCGTCGGCGCGGAGACGAGCGTGCCGTTCGCCGCGTGTCCGTCGCTAAGATGCGCCATCAGCGAACCGCACTCAACTGGGCAGGAAAGGCCTGGAACCTACTGCTACAAGTGGCAGTCGGATATGGCTACCGAACCTGGCAAGCGGGTATCTGGCTACTCCTGTTGGTGATTCTCGGTGGACATGCATTCTCGGTCGCCGACGGAACAGAAATTGTGGCAATCAAGCAGCCGGCACCTTCTTTCAACCCATATGCATACGCGGCTGAGGTTTCGATTCCCGTTCTTAACCTTGGGCTCCGGTCATCCTGGGCAGCCCGTGGGTCGGCGGCATATTGGTGTTGGGGCCTCACTGCCGGCGGCTGGATTCTCACGACAGCGGTCGTAGCGGGGATTGCCAGGCTGGTCAAACGGGATTAGATGGGTAGCACTGCGTCGCCCTTAAAGGAAGGAGTGGCATTACACTCCAAGCGGTTCCCAAAGACGCACTGTCATCGGCATTATGCAGGTAATCCTTGTCAAGTTGATCATGATGCTTGTTGGTCCAGGCCGTCCAGGAGCCGGGTGAACAGGTCGGCGCGGTGGGTCTGGTCGTGTTCGGCGGCGTGGTCGTGCTGGGCTTGCAGGGTGGGCCGGAACTCGATGCTGGTCTGGAAGAAGGTGCAGGTCTCGCAGATGGCCTCGAACGCGCAGTCGAGCTCGGGTGGGCGGGTGCAGTAGCCGTTGCCGAGGAGCCGGTGGTGCTCGCGGCGTAGCCGGGCCATGCGGGGCCCGATGATGTCCGCGGGTAGTGGTTTCCCTTGCTGGTAAAGGGATTCGACTTTCTCGGTGACGGCGAAGTACTCGTCGGCGACGGTCCGGTTGGCGATTTTGGCGTAGCGCAGGGTCATGTCGAGGCTGCGGTGCCCGAGCAGGGCGGCGATGGCTTCGAGGGTCATGCCGCGGTTGATGGCCTGGGTGGCCAGGGTGTGCCGGAGTTGGTGTGGGTGGATGTGGGCCAGGCCGGCTGCGGCGCCGGCTTTGTTGATCAGCCAGGTGACGGTGTGCCGATCGAGGGGGCGGCCGTTCTCCCGGGGTAACAGCAGCGGATTGTCGGCGGCGACGTGGGCGGTGCGGTAGTCGCCGATGAGGGTGACCAGGTGCGGGTGCAGCGGCAGGTAGCGGTCGGTGCGGAGTTTCCCGACGGGGACGTGCAGCCAGTGCGCGGCGCCGATGAGCACGATCGCGTCAGCTTGCAGTGCGGTGAACTCGCCGACGCGCAGTCCGGTGCGTAACAGGACTTCGACGACGACGCGTACCAGCAGGCGGGGTTCGGCCTGCGCGGCGCGGAGCAGTTTCGCCGCTGACGGGTCGTCGAGGGCTTTCGGTAGGGGGTGGTCTTGGCGTGGCAGGTCGGCGGGGATGATCGGGACCCTTGGGGGTGCTTCGGGCCAGTCCCAGTCGGTGATCCGGACGAAGAACATGCGCAGGGTGCCGAGCCGGTGCGCGAGGGTGGCCGGGGTGAGCCGGACGGTGCGGTAGCCAGGCCTGGTGTTCAGCCAGGTGCGGAAGTCCTCGATGTGGCGGCGTCGGATGTCGGCGATGAACCGGACCTCGGGCGCCTGCTCGACGAGGAACGCGGCCAGCGATCGCAGGGCCAGGTCGGCGCCGGACACGCTGCCGGGCCGCAGGATGCAGGCCAACTGGTCGAGGTAGCGGCGCATCGGGGTCACCGTGTCGGGGATCGCGGCGGTGAGCTGGTCCCAGGCCGGTAGCCGCCGCGAGCCGTTCACCGTCCACCTTCGATCGTCTCGAAGCCGTTGCGGGGCAACGGTTTGCCGGACAGCAGCTGGGCGTCGATCGCCTCGGCGGCCCGCCGGTATTGCGAGGCCAGCCAGTCGTCGGCCAGGTGCAGATAGATGCGGGTGGACTCGATCGAGGCGTGGCCGGCCTGGGCCTGGACGGCTTCCAGAGCCATGCCGGCCTCCCGCAGCCGGGTCAGGCAGGTATGCCGCAGCTGGTGGCAGGTCACCGTGCCGAGCCCGGCCCGCTGCCGGGCCGAGTCCAGGATCTGATCCAGGCCGGCCGCCGACAGCGGCCGGCCCCGCCGCGGGCCTTTGAGGACCACGAACAGCCGGTCGGTCGCGGCGCCGGGCGGCCGTTCGCCGTCGAGGTAGGCGGCCACGGAGGTGAAGAACCGGCCGGAGACCGGGATCTGCCGCTGATGACCGCCCTTGCCCTCGGCGATGAACACCCGCCGGGCGGCGACCTGCAGGTCTTCCAGACGCAGTCCGAGGACCTCGCAGCGCCGCAGTCCGCCCAGCACCATCGCCTCGGCCATCGCCCGGTCCCGGTGCGTGCGTAACGCCGCCAGCAGCGCATCGACCTGGACTGGCTGCAGGATCCGCGGCAGCGTCCGCGGGGTCCGCACCAGCGGAACGCCCTGGCGGGGACGCTGCCGTTCCCGGCGAGTCGGCAGGCCGCGGGGCACCGGGTTCGCCTCGACATCACCACGTGCCTGCAAGAACGCGAACAACCCGGACACGCTCGACAACCTGCGCCGGACCGTCCGTGCCGACACACCACCCGCGTCGTCGCCGGCGGCCTGCAACCGCCGGGCCGGACCGCCCGCGTACTGCGCGGTCACGAAGGCGAGCACATCCGCCGCGACGACCCGGCCCGGGGCCTTGCCGACCACGGTGAAGAACACCTTCAGGTCATAGGCGACCGCGACCACCGTGTTCGGCCGGGACCGCACCGCCAGAAACTCCAGATACGCATCCAGCAGCGCGACCCCGAACCGCACGACCAGACCACCGGCCGCGTCCCGAGACCGCACCAACCGCAAACCACTCCACACCGACATCCAGGCACCCCTCACTACCCGATCCACCAGCACAAACACGCCGTGGATCACCAAGGATTACCTGCATATCAAGCATGTCGGTGCGTCAGCCGCTCGCCTCGCCGTGACGCTGCGTAGCGCGCGGATCGCGGCAGATCCGGGGGTTGCTGTCTCGGAATTAAGCATGATCGCCAGGTCGGCTTTGAGTCGTCGCTGGCTGCCGTTGGGCCCGAGGCTGCTGTCGCCGAGCGCGTTACGGCCGATGGTGACGATCATGATCGTTTACCCTGGTCCACCGTGAGCTACTACGGCACCATCCTGATGACCCGGGCCGATGTGATCATGACCGGCTTGCCGCACCTCGCATCGATCGGGTTTCAGCACCGGCGGCTGCGCGAGCTCGGAGACGGCTGGCAGGTTCTGGAGACGGCGGGATGGGACGACCCGCCGGACCTGGAACAGGCCGTCGGTGCGGCGGCCAGACAGTGGGAAGCCCCGGTGTTCGGTGCGTATGTCGCGGATGGCTGCGCCCAGATTCACGGTGCGGCTGCCGGTGTGGCCACCTGGTCGGGACATCTGCCGGACGCCACTGACGTGGACTGCGGGATGCTCCACCGGCCGCGGGTATCCGCCGGCGCCACTCTGGACGACCTTGAAGTTCGCATCGTCGACTGGGCCGCCGCTGCCGGCTCGACGCTGTGCGCCGCACGGCTGAGCCGTGCGCTGCGATACCGGCATACCTGGCGGGACGACGAAGACCGCCCGTACATCTTCCAGTTCGAGCAGATCTTCGAATTGGTGCGGGCATTCGGCTTCCCCGTGCTGCCCACCCCGCGGGCGTACGCGTTCGACCCTGACGACGAGCCCTTCGCGGAGGTGACCTCGGGCCTGTGGGGATTGGCCGTACAGGCCCGTTCAGCTGCCGCGTATCGCGCTCAAGGGGTCCAGAACGACACCACCGCCGGCTGGGAAGCCGAGGCGATCGCGCTGGAGCTGGACGTCTACGCCGCGCTGTACGGCGGCGGGCATCCACTCGCGGAGCTGACCGCGCGTGCCGAGTGGATCAGCTCGGCGTATCGCGCGGCCCGAGACGGCACACCACCGCCTCCGCGAGAGCTGAGCGTCGGCGGAATGATGGCGACCAACTCACAGCGCATCATGTACGACCTGGGCCCGAGTATGGTCGCCGACCAACTGGCGTTCGCGCGAGAGCGCAGCGACTCGACGCCGAACGGAAGCAGCCCTGGCGACCCGACAAGCGGTCCCGGCATTTGGCCGGAGCTGGCCTGACCGTGCCGGCCACCATTGCTGCCGCTGCAGCAACATGGTCCTTAATCACCGCGCATTCCATTCTCGGCACGATGACGACCGCCGAGCGAGGCACCGTGACCTTCCGCAGCGAGCGACTTGCGGCAGTTGAGTTGAGACCTATCTAGATCCGCTGGTCGACTGGCCGCGCAGCTTTCGCAACATTTCTTGCCGTATATCAAGGAGAGATACAAGGTGCCCGTGGCGCCGCACCTTCCAATCACGCCATCCGTTGACTGACTGCGCTCCTGTGATTGCCTTTGCAGCCGCCGAAGGGGCATCAAAGGAACGTCCGTCGCCGATCTGAATCCTTCCGGACTGATTTACGTAGGCTTCGTATATTCTACCTTTGTGTGTAATGGTCAACTCGTCGCCAGTGCCGACCACGCCAGCACTTACCAGGCTCGGGACGGCCACAACAGTCGAAAACCCTGACCTCCTCCCGCGCGAAGGAGCCTGCTGGGGTTCGGGCTGTGGTGGGTGCATCGTCGAGTCCAGAACTCCCGCCAATGCCACCCACTCTGGGTTTGACTCTTCAATGCTCGTCACACCAAGGTAGGAAAGCAGTGCTTTTTGATCGCAAGAGTCGAGTCTACCGAACACAGAATAGGCCACTTCTCGAAATTCACTACGCGGTGAAAGCGAAAGAAGGGCGATAATGACAACCCAAGACAGCGAGGCCACGTGGAAGAAGCGGTCGTTACGAACGAAGTCCAGTGCGCTAATGCGAACTAGCGCCGTAGCCGACTCGCTCTCGCCTTGCTGGGCGCGGTGCGCGAGTTCAAGTACTGACCTTGCCCGGTACGGACTGCGCCGATTGACCAGCCCTTCCAAGTCGGTGACGCTAAGATCGCTGTAAGCCGGTGGCTTCGGGAGGCTAAGCGGGTGTGGCAGATTCATGGCTGCTCTCCGAGGAAGATTCGCCGGTACTCTTTGGAAAGGCACTCTATTAATTTTCCTATGGAGTCTCGGTCATCGAGATCAAGTGCATACATTTATCCGAAGATCGCGGGTTGGCCCTACCGGGCAGGCAGCCCATGGCAGACCGATCTACCGACGACCGGCCCGGTGCGGGGCAGCTTCACGGGACGGCTGGTCGACAGCGCGGAGGCCAGGTCAGCGCTGGCAGATCTCTACGGCGTGCCGATGCGCCAGATCCGACGAGCCGGCCGGCGGGCCCTCTGGTCCGATAGCGGGCTGGGGGTCACATACGAACCATTCACGCCATGGTTCGAAGCCCTCGGTATCGACATCGACGAACCAGTCGGCGAAGAGACGGTGCTGGTGCGTGGCCGGCCGGTCTGGCGAGAGGCTTTCCTGAGGTACGCAATACCGAACCTCCCCGGCAGATGGCATGTTGTCGACGATGCCGCGCTGCTCACCCCGATCGACCTGATCGTCTGCGGGATACAGCGCGGAATCCACGCCGGTCTGAGGGTTGTGCTCCAGCCTCTGTACCAGGGGATCGACTCTTCGCTGCTCCTCAGCCATCCCGATGAGGTCGGTACCCGCAGGTGGGGACACTTCGAACGGGTCGAGGACGCGGAAGACTACATGCGTGAAGCGGTAGCGACGATCCGAAACGACGTGCTGCCAATGCTCGAAACCCACGGCTCCCTGGACGGCTACCGCCGCTTCTGCGCCGAGCTGGCCGGCGGTTCGAACAAACCGCGATCGCTCTATCTGCTGGCCGCGACCGAGATCATCCTAGAACGCTACGACGACGCGAACGCGGCACTCGACGAAGCACGGGCCAGAGTCCAACACCAACCCGACCCATGGCATCCCGGCCCGGCCACCCCGGAAACCCGCACGCTGCTCCTCGCCCGAGCCGCCGAGCAACGACGCCTGCTCAGCCTGCCCGAATCCTACTGAGTCCGCGTTCGTGCCCGGCACGCCCTGACAGCGGGAGAGGTGTTGGTCAAGTCCCTGGGAGTGGTGTTTCGCGGTTGAGGCGTGCTCCTTGGCCGGTCAGTTGTGGACGTACCACTGGCGTACGGTTGCGTCGGTTCCGGTTGTGAATAGCGTTTGGCCGTCCGGGCTGAATGTCATGTCGGTCACCGTGCCGGTGTGGCCGGTCAGCGTGGCCACGATCTCCCCCGTGGTGGCGTCCCACAATTTCGTGGTTCCCTCCTCGGATACGGCGGCGACGGTCCGGCCGTCCTTGCTGAACACCACGGGCGTGCGCACCCTGCCGCTCAATGTGATTCGAGTGTCCCTGAAGGTGCGGTTCCACAGCCGGATCCGGCCGTCGGCCTCGGTGAGGTAGGCGGAGGAGTCCGGCGTGAACCCGGCGAACTCGCCGTCGTCCTTCACGGTCGCGGTGAGCTTGCCCAAGGGCATGGCGCGAAGCTGGAAAGCCTGGCCTGATGGGCCGTTGGCGAGGGTCTTGCCGTCGGGGCTGAGCCACAGCGGAAACCAGGCCTTCGTGAGCGTCGCGGTGCTCTTGCGGGTCGCTATGTCCCAGATCTTCGTGATGCCGCCGGCTGCGCTGGAGACGAGCGTCCGCCCGTCTGCGCTGAACACCATGCTCTGGATCCCGTTGCGGTGGCCGGGCAGGGTGGCCAGCAGCTTGCCGCTCGGGCTCCACAGGCGGATCGGCGCGTCGTAGTCTTCGTCGCCGGCCATGGTGCTGGCGGTGGCGAGGGTCTTGTTGTCCGGGCTGAACAGCACACGGGCGCCGCCCTGGTGGCCTGAGATGGTGGCCAGCTTCCGTCCGGTAGCGGTCTCTCTCGTCTCGACGAGTGTGTCGCCGCCGGTGAGCAGGCCGAGCGGCTGGTTGTCCACCGTGGCGACGTCGCGCTGGCCGGTGAAGACGCTGGTGGCCACCATGGTTCCGTCTGGGCTGAACGCGGACTCACCGTCGACGTCGAACGTCGCGACGGACTTTTTCGTCGATACGTTCCACAGGCGCGCCGGGTGCGTGGCGGATTGGCTGGGGGCCTGGCTCAGCGCGATCAGCCAATGTCCATCCGGGCTCAGGTTCGCCGTCTCGACGGGGCCGTCGTGGTCGAAAGACTGAGAACCGGTGGAGCTGCCGAAGACCGGCTTCGCGTTCGAGGGGCCGCCGTCGGGGCGGCGGAGTTGCCAGACGAGGCCGGCCGTCCCCGCCAGGGTCATGGCGAGGCCGACGGCCAGCACGCGAGAACGTACGCCGCGCCGGCGGCCGGGCGTGGCCTGCACCGGCCGGGCCGGTGGCTGGGCCGTGGCGGGTGGCGGCGTGGCGGGCAGTGGCGTGGTTAGGGGTGGTCGGGCTTGGGTCGGTCGGTGGGTGGTGCCGAGGGCCGACTGGGCCGCGGTCCGGACCTCGTGGCTGTCGTCGTGGTCACTGAGGTGGAGAAGAGCCGCGTGCGCCGCCCGCCGGTAGCCTTCCCGGGAGCCGTACAGCAGCTTGGCCAGCTCCTTGACTGCCTCCAACCGCAGCACGGTGCGGCCGCTGCCGAGGTCGACCCGGATCTCATCGGGAAGCAGTGCCGGGCGAACGCTCCGGGCCACGACCAGGGGCCCGGTCACGTTGAAGTTCCATCTCCGGGGCACCTGACCGGCCTGGGCGTCGCGGACCCGCCGGGAGGCGTACTCGAACAGTTCGTCGGCCGCGATATCGCCGTCGTGGTCGAGGTCGGCTTCGCCGGTACGCAATCCGTTGACCAGTGCCTCGGTGAAGAACGACGGGCTCACTTCGTACGAGGTGAGCCCACCGCTCTCGAAGGAGTATTCGGTGGCGCTGGAGGCGGTGAGGACCGTGCGCCCCGTCCCACCGCCCTGGAACTCCTCGGCCACGTGCACGGTGCGATCGGCGCGCGGGCTGAGGTCGCGGGCGAACGCCCCGCTGTAGCAGCAGTCCAGAATGAGCAGCACGGACCGTGACTCGGACTCGTTCATCCGTTCGGAGACGAACGACGCCGGCAGCGCCGTGGCCGCGAGAGAGTCCAGTTCGGTGTCGGCGGCCGCCAGATGCAGCCGGCCCCTCTGGTCCTTGAGGCCGTGGCAGGAGAAGTGCAGGAGCAGGACATCGTCTGATGCCCGGTCGGCGAAAAAGGCCGCGACCCGGCGGCGCACCACGGCTTCGTCGGCGTCGACGAGCGTCTCCACCTCGAAACCGCCGATATCCGGCTCGCCGAGCACCTCGGCGAGCGCCTGGACGTCAACGGTCGGTGAGCGAAGCCTGCTGAGCCCGCGGTCCAGGTAGGCGCCGTTCGCGACCAGGAGCGCACTCCGCCGCCCCGACCTGGGCACGGCGGCGGCTGGGGGCGCCACCACGGCGACGTCGACCCGCTGACGGCTCGGCTGCTCCGCGCGCCACCGCTTGACGAAGTCGGTGAGCTGCGCCGCGTCGGCACCGAAGGAGACCCCTCCAACGAGGAGGCTGATGCCCGCGACGATCAGCTCGGCGGACCGTGTGCCGGCCGGCGCCGGCCCTTCCGTGTCGCGCTCCACCCGGGGCGCCCCGGACGCCAGCAGGTCCTGTCGAAGCTGAAGGGCGAGCTCCTCGACCTCCGAGGCATCCACATCGGCGCCGGCCGCCGTGATCCTCAACGAGAGGCTGTTTTCGTCGCGCATCGCCACTCCGGACCACTGGTGCGAGCCACCTGACCGATCGAATTTTAGTCCCGCAGCCCGGCCTGAGACGTCGGCCATCCGACTTCGACGGGCGCCAATCACCCGTTGACCGCGGAAGGCCGCTTGGTGATGGAGGAGACTCGGGTGAACACCAGGTAGGCGATCATGGCAATCGCGATCACCGCGAGCTGGCGGGCCATCGTCCCGATAAGTACCGCCTGAGCTGTGTGCCAATTTATGGAACCGCTGGCGGGGGAGGGGACTCCGCGGAGCTGGAGCGCCAGGCTATGTGGTGAGTTCTGCGACCCTCTGAACGACGAAGCGCCCCTTCCCGGTGTGGGGAAGGAGCGCTTCGACCGCTTCTTGACCAGCTACTCCCGCAGCAGCGGGTCGTTGACGTCCGGCGGCAGCATCCGGTAGCCGCTGTGCCACCCGTCGAGCTGTCCGCGCTGGTAGAAGACCTGGTGGTCGGCCAGCATGGACTCGCCGACGAGCAGGGATCCGCTGGCGGTCGCGAGGATCAGCGCGGTGGCGGCGGCGATCGTCGTATGGATGCTCGGCTGGGCGATCCCCACCGTGATCAGTGCGATGCTCGCGACGCTGGTCACAGCGGTGAAGACCCAGACGCCCCGCATGATCAGGGTGATGCTGCCGGCATCACCGTCCTCCGTTTCGGAGGGTCGCATGGCCTGGTCTCGGGCGTCGCGGTCAATCGATGTCGTCATCCCTGGCCCTTCACTGGGGTGCCCCGTCGCTCTTGGCCCGCCACCCAAGAGGTGAGGGCGAATCATGTCGCGCTGCGAAGATCACAGCCAGTCTCCGCGCCGCTATAGATCGGTAACCTTCCAATGCCGACCGATCGAACACATGTTCGAGACGATCGGCCCATGCCTGCAGCATAGTCATACGACTAGGGCGCCGCGAGCCCCGGAAGGGTCTCCTTCGGACCACTCCCCGTACGCCAGCCCGCACCCGAGCACGCAGCCCGCGTCGGGATCCAGCTCGTCCGGCCAGATGTGACCGCAGCCGGCCGTAGATGCAGGGGGTTGCCGCACTGGGTGCCCAGTCGCGATCCGGGATCCGGCCGACCCGACGCGAGAGTCGGTGTCGATAAACGGTGCCATGCGAGCTCCTCACGGAGCCGTGACCAGGCACGACGGCACAACTCAGCACCGCCCCTGCCTGGGCGAACACAGGCGGGGGCGGTAGAGTCGCACCTCGACGGCCGGGCGGTGCGCCAACACCACCAGCCGTCGTGCGCGCCAGGACCACGGTCCAGCGTTGTAGGGGCCCGAACGGTGGCGACTGGTCAAATGAAGTCACCGTTCGGGCGTTCAAATTCTGGCGTGACTCTACCCGCCCTCCACAGCGAACTCCAAGGCGAGTCCACCAACTCCGGCCACACCTGTCCGCACCTTTTCCTATACACGCGCTGGGCAGGCGTTGCGCGTATGCAACCTCTAGGCCGATCGCGTGGAGGTATGCGAGATCTAGGCCATCCCAGTTGGCCAGGAGTTTGCATCGCCGCACGTCAGGCATGTACGCCCGACAAGCCTGGCATGTCCGCCCTAGATCAAGTAACCCATGCAACGCCATGCAGGAAACGCGTCGCATAAAAGCGACGGTGCGCGTCGCCAGGCTGACACTGTGCACACCCCGCGTCATAGCGCGAACTAACGTAAACGAACGTGCTGTTCGCTACAGCCGACGCGTTTTGCGTTGACGCAAATTGCGTCGGCGAACAATGTGCGTGACAAAAGGAGAGCGCGCAAAATTTGCGTGCTCAAATTTTGCGTGATCAACGATATCGCCCCGGCGAGAGGGCCAAGGGTCCCCACAGTGTGGGTAGCCCGGCGGCGGGCACAGTCGGACCTGAGCGTCATCGGACGCTGAGTGGGGCAGAGCCCCATGCAGGGCCCATGACCTGGCCTCAGACGACGCGCAGAGGCCGGTACCGGCAGCCGATACTGCCTCGCCGGGCCGGGTAGCCGAGGGTGTTCAATCGGCGGCCCAGCCTGGTCATGGTCGGCTGGTCACTGTCCGCGATCCCGCGGGCCCGACACCAGTCGATGAGGGTCGCGTATAGGTGGCTCCCCCGCGTGCCGGGTCCGTACGGCTCGCAGGTCTCGGCTAGCCACTGCTCTACCCGGTCTGGCGGGTCGGGCTCGGACCGTACAGTGGGCGCGGCCTGCGGTACCACTGTGGTGTCCAGACCGACGGCGCTGGCGTAGCTGACCCAAACGAGTTGAATCAGGCCCTCCTTGGACGCCGTGCTGACGGTGTCCCCCATCGCGTTGATGATGCCCAGGTGCCGGCGCGCCGCAGCTGCGCTCTCCTCGGCCTCCATTTCCCGGCTCCGGGAAATGGGCTGGTCAACGCGCGGGTTGGTTGCACTACCGCGGGCCCAGTAGTCACGCAGCGCCTTGGCGCTTTCACGCTGGTACCGGATGACCAATTCGCGCACAGACCCAGCGACCCGGTTCTCATCGATGTTGGCCAGCAGCATCGCCCAGGTATCGAGGTTGACCGTGGTCATCAGACGAACTTTGCCGTCGTCAGCAACCGTGGCAGTCTCGGCCACGGTTGCCCATGACCTGGTCTTCAGCTTCTTGATCTGGGCTGAGGCGTCGAGGCCCATGTTCTCGATCGCGGGGCGGATTACCACATGCGGTTCGTCCCCGACAAGTACGGTGTGAATCTCAGTGGGTGTTTTAGAGGGGTGTGACTCGGGCTTGTTGCAGGGTGCGGCGTTGCTGCCGGCGGGCGGGTTTGCCGCGGGTGATGCGGCGTAGCCCGGCCAGACCCCACAGCGACACGGTGTCGCCGCGGTTGGCGGGCCCGCCGGTACAAGGCCTCGGCGTGGGCGGTGTCTCTTACTAGCTCCCGCAACCCGGCTACATGTAGCTCCCGCAGCGACACGGTGTCGCCACGGTCGGCGGAACCGTCCCCACTCCGGTAAAGCCCGAACCTCGGGGTCGGCACCGCGAACCTGGCGTACGGTTCGCGAAGCCGTACCGGAACTGGTCTTAGGCCAACGGCACGGCACGATCACCTGCACATCAAGCAAATGAGGAAGTCGAAAATGCTCGACTGGCTCCGCGCTGAACCCGACGGCCTTGATCTACGAGACAGAACCTAGTGCCCGGTCTCGGGGGTGTAGAGGTCGTCCTCGGTGACGACCGGGGCGACGTCGTCCTCCGGGCGCCCGACCCGCGCGGCCGCGCCGAACATCGCGCCGCGGGCCGGGTGCACCGGGGCGAAGGATGCGAAGCCGCAGCGCTGCGGGATGTCGTCGTAGACCGCCTCCATGCCGCCGCGCAGCAGGTAGGTCTCGTGCCAGAAGCCGGTGCCGCCGCTGTCGCGCAGGAAGTCGCGCCACCACAGGCGGTGCGGCTCGGAGCGGGCCCAGGTCAGCAGCGCGGGCAGGTCCCGCCAGTACTGGCGGATGCCGAGGTGCATGGGGAACAACGACCAGAGGAGCGGCTCGTGCGCGAGCAGCCCCTCCGGCTTGTCGCCCGACCGGTCGATTCGCGGACCGCGGGCCATCAGGGTGCGCAGGCCGTAGAGCCGGTTGACGCGCATACCCAGATAAACCACCACCAGGTCGGGAAAGGACGACAGGTCGACGGTCTCTCGATTGACGCGGCTCAGCATCGCCGGATCTCCTTCAGGTCAGGATCCTCCGATGGTAAGGCCGCGCACCGACCATCTACCTTGATGCGCACCGGCGAATGGCGTGGAGGATCGAACGGCGTGCCCACCCTGAGCATTTCGATCTCGGCGACGCGCTCCCGATCCGTTCCAGGATGTACGCGGCCAGTTTGTCCGGCACCTGTTCGGGGTTCCAGTGTGAACGCCTTCGAGCGCCTTGAGTCGAACGGGCCCGTCACCCACCGGCTGGTCAACCAGGTGAACCCGGGTGATGACCGTGCCAGGCTTTTGTTGCTCGGCCAGGGTGGTACACAGTTCGCGCTCGGGCGGCGGGTTGTCAGCCGCGGTGCAGTGGCGGCCGGGTGCGGGTCCAGTTGGTGGCCCGTTCGTAAGCGCGGGCGGCTCTGAGTACGAGCGCATCGGCGTGGCGAGGGCCGACGATCTGCAAGCCGGCTGGAAGGCCGTCGGAAGTGAATCCGCAAGGCACGCTCGCGGCCGGCTGTTGGGTCATGTTGAACGGGTACGTATAGGGAGTCCAACTGGTCCAGTCCACCGAATGCCAACCGTGTGGGACATCCCTACCTTTCGGGAACGCGGTGATCGGCAGGGTCGGCGTGAGCAGCAAATCGTAGGACTGGTGAAAGCGGCCCATTCGCACGCCGAGATCCACCCGCACCGCGGTCGCCTCCAGATAGTCCGCGGTGCTGACGCCAGCAGCCCATTCCACGCCGCGGCGCAGGCCGGGATCCACGCGCCGCAGGGCGTCAGTTCCGTAGGCCTCAAGGACCTTGGCTGCGCCCGCGAACCACAGCACACGGAAGGCGTCGACCGGATCGGCGAAACCGGGATCGGCCTGCTCGACGTGCGCACCGGCATCGGCCAGGACCGCGGCAGCGGCCCGCACCGCGGCCTCGACCTGTGGGTCGTTGCGCACGTAGCCCAGATCCGGCGAGAACGCGATGCGCAGGCCGCGCACGCCGTCGTCCAGCCCGTCCAGGAACGACGCGGTCGGGGTGGGCAACGCCGACCAGTCCCTCGGGTCGAAGCCGGTGAGGATGTCGAGCATCAAAGCGGCATCGGCGACGCACCGGGTGATCGGGCCGGCGTGCGAGAGGGTCCCGAACGGGCTCGCGGGCCACACCGGGACCAGCCCGTACGTCGGCTTGATCGTGACCGTACCGGTGAACGCGGCGGGAATGCGTAGTGATCCACCGCCGTCGGTGCCGACCGACCACGCACCCATGCCGAGCCCGACCGCCGCCGCGCTGCCCCCGCTCGATCCGCCGCAGGTCAGCGCGGCATCCCAGGGATTGCCGGTGGGGCCGTGGCGCAGCGAGTCGGTGACGCCCTTCCAACCGAACTCCGGCGTGGTGGTCTTGCCCAACAAGACAGCTCCTGTTTCCCGGAGCCGGGCCACCGTCGGGGCGTCCTCAGTCCACAACCCGCGCTCATCGATCAGGTTTGTGCCGCGCAGCGTCGGCCATCCACGGGTGTACAGGAGGTCCTTGATCGAGGTCGGTATGCCGTCACCCGGCCCGAGCACGCTGCCGCAGCGCCACCGGGCCTCGGACCGCACGGCGGCAGCCACCGCACCCTCGGAATCGACCAGGACGAAGGCGTTGACGTCGTCGTTGCCGGCATCGATCGCGGCCAGCGCAGCCCGGGTCACCTCAACCGGAGAAACGCTACCGTCCCGATACGCGGCGACCAGTTCGGTGGCCGTCAGGCGAGTCAGGTCGGTCATCGTCTACCTCACCCGTGGCCGTGATACGAACCCGAACCGCTCATTCGGGGCCACGCCCAGAACGGTCCGCAGCCGATCACTACTATCTCGCACGCCTCGATGAGATCGGGCGTGGTCGTCGGTGGTGAGTTGAGATCGTGAGGAGTATCAGCACTCGGCTCGAGCTGCCTCCCGGGGCCGGTGCCAAGCTATACCCCGCCGATCTGTGGTTCTCCCAGCGCTGCGACGAGGTCCGCAACGACGCCTATGGGGCGGCCGTACATACGGTGATGGACCACGTCGCCGGACCACTCGGATCGCGCCAGGAGAGTTACGCCATCAACGCCGCAGATGTACCCTATCGGCTGCTTCTCGGGGTTGAAGCTCTGGCGCAACCTACGATGCTGTAGAACTTACATTCGTGTCATCTAGGCCTGACTTGAGTGGTGCCCTGCCTGCGGCGCCGATCAACCGACGCGTCGGACTTCCTCCCTCGCTAAGGGGCAGCGCAACCAACTGCACGTGTCCCGACGTCTTCGAACTGGCAGACGGAAACTTCGCGATCGTTGGGACGGACCGGACGGCCGAGCTCAAGGGACGGCTTCCGGACGACGCCGGAGTCGCAGCCTATGAAAAGATCGTCGTAATTACGCGGGAGACACTGCTTGCAGCTGCGAAGGATCTCCCGTAGGAGTTCGGCAAACGGGTCCCCCGGGTGCCGCTGGCTCGGTGTCATCGGCTGCGACTGAGCGACCGCCCGGTGGCGTCGGTTCGTTGTCGCCAGAGCAGGCGAGTACTGCCTCGTACTCCCGCCAGATCTCGTCCGCAACCGCAGCCATGCTCGCCTCTATCGTGTCTTCGACGTAGACGCTTCGCCGGCTGTTCGCGGTCTTTGCCCAGAAGGCGCGCACCTTCGGGCTCGCGAAGAGATACCGGAAGTTACTGATCATCTCTTCCCTCGTCGCAAGACCGGTCGTGTACTGCAACCAGGCATGCTGAAGGAGCAGGTTGGCGTACATGTGCTGCGACTGGGCCACCGGATCTTCCATCGTGGTCCGAGGCCACACCTCAGCGAGATG
Organism: Actinoplanes sp. ATCC 53533; assembly: GCF_003947245.1. Classification (NCBI taxonomy): domain Bacteria; kingdom Bacillati; phylum Actinomycetota; class Actinomycetes; order Micromonosporales; family Micromonosporaceae; genus Actinoplanes; species Actinoplanes sp. ATCC 53533. Next base: position 199,002 of record NZ_QHHV01000028.1, read on the forward strand.
CGGGTTGTCGATAGCCATGCGGGTCAGGGTGACGTGGAGTTGCCGTACCGAGACTTCCGTTTGCTGGTCGCGCTGACTGCGGGACTGCGCCATTGAAGTAATGACCAAAGCCGCCACAGCGAGTGCGGCAACCACAGAGTTGACAGCGCCGAAAGCCTGCCCGACATCGCTCCAGCGTCTCCACGTGCTGTCGTCGCCGCTCCGCCCGACAAGACCCACTATCCCTACGCCAGCGGCCACCACGGCGCCAGCGAGAACCAACGCCGCGCTAACAACCCAGAACAGGACCTTCGGGGGCATGAGTGACCGGCCAGCTGCGTACTCGTCGACCCTCATCGTCTGGCCCCTTCTCAATGGCACCCTCGCCGGGTCCGCCAAGGCGCGTCGTCAAGTCGGTTGGGCTACCCGCTCTCTCATGTTTTAAGAAGAGTGTGCAACACGAGCGCATTGCTTGGCGAATGTCGCACACATGAATGAAAAAATAGAAATTAAGCGCTATGGCGGCCAGCGACCTAGCTGATTGCCATAGCGCAAGGAGAAATGTGGCTCGGCAGTGGCGACCGCCTCCGTCTTCGTATCTCCACAAGGATCGACGAAGTGGTCGAAAGTTGCAAGTTGCAGATTTGCTTTGGTCGAGAGAACATCGCACTGAATCGAGTTCAATCGCATTCGCATCGTCAGCTGCACTGTCATCGGCACGAGCGTGTACCGACCCCAGCAGACCATACGCAGCGTGACGGCCATGCCGAGCGCCGCGCACGACCAGCGGCAGATCCCGATGCAGTCGCCGCCGTTCAGGTCTCCTGACTCAAGGCAGACGAAATACGGCTGCTGCGCCACGAACGCCGGGCTACGGTGCTCCGATGCAGGCGTATGAGGCTCAGCGGGCAACACAGGCAGCCATATCGAGCGCCTCATCGCTCGGTCTGGCCGCCCACGACGCCGCCGTCCTGCACAACTCGAACAAGCTCACCCTGCGTCTGCAGCCCTGCGACGTGCTGGCCCGGGTGGCGCCGGCGGCGGGCCAGTGCGCCCAATTTGAAGTGGATGTCGCTCAGCGGTTGGCCGAGCTCGGGAGCCCGGTGGCCGCGCTGCGAGCGCCCGAGGTCTTTGTCCGGGGCGACTATGTGGTCACCCTGTGGGCCTACTACGAACCGGTCACTACTCAGGCGATCCCCAACGCGGACTACGCTGGCGCGCTCGAACGTCTGCACGCCGGAATGCGCAGGGTCGACCTGGCCATCCCACACTTCACGGACCGGGTTGCTGAGGCCCAGACGCTCGTGGCCGACCAAGCCCGAACGCCGGAACTAGCTGACGCGGACCGGGTCTTCCTCGCCGGCACCTTGGACCGCATGCGCCGAGCGGTCAGCGAGAGCGGCCGGCCCGAGCAGCTCCTGCACGGCGAACCACATCCTGGCAACCTGCTCTCGACCCAAACCGGCCCGATCTTCATCGACTTCGAGACGTGCTGTCAGGGGCCGATCGAGTTCGACCTGGCCCACGCACCCGACGAGGTCGCAGAACACTACCCGGGCGTCGATCACCGGCTGCTCCGAGACTCCCGGACCCTCATGCTGGCGATGATCACAGCGTGGCGCTGGGATCGCGACGACCAATTCCCTGACGGCCGCCGGCTCGGCATCGAGTGGCTGAGCGAACTCCGAAAGGCAGCGGCTCAGTCTGGCTAGGCACGCCGACTCACGTTATCGACAAGTGGCGCACGGGAGCTACTTCTGGGCCGTCGATCAGTTGATCGTGCCAGAGCCGGGAGTCCCAGCGATGATTTCGGCAATACGGGAACTCGTCCGAAGCGGCGATATAGTCAGCGCCGGAATTCGGTGCGAGGATTCCACTAATCCGGTCTTCTCGAACGGCGCACTCTTCTCGGCACGTCCGCACGTCCGCACGTCGGGTGGCACGGGCCGTCGGCCACGGAACGTCACGGCTCGCGCCTTGGCCCGGCGCGGTCGGCGGCGGAACAGGGCGTTGTGTCGTTGCGGCGGCCGGTGGCGCCAAATTGCGTTGGGTCCTGGACTGATCATGGCCTACGGTGCTGCGGATGAGACTGCGTCATGTGACCGTCGATTGTGCGGATCCGTACGAGCTGGCCACATTCTGGAGCCGGTTGACCGGCTGGCCGATTTCCGGGATCGATCAGCCCGGCGACGACGAGGTGCTCGTCGAGGCGGCGGACCCGGTGCCGGGTCTGCTGTTCGTTCGGGTTCCCGAGTCGCGCTCGGCCAAGAATCGGGTCCACCTCGACTGGAAGCCCGACGGGCGGACCCGCGACGAGGAGGTCGAGCGGGCTGTCAGCTTCGGCGCCACGATCCACGAGGACCACCGCGGTCCCGAGGATCGCGGCTGGGTGACCCTGCGCGATCCCGAGGGCAATGAGTTCTGCATCGAGCGGCACTGAATCGCGGGCACCAGGAGGCCCCGTTGACCGAGCTGAAGAACGACGCGGCCAATAGCGGACGCACGCTCACCGCATGACAATGTGCTGGCAGCCGACAGACCGGGTGGCCGCGCCGGCGGCGCACGGGATGGGTTGGGTGGGTAGGACCCAGCCGGCTTTGGAGTACGGGCATCGCTTCGCCGCTGACTACGACGTCGCGTGGCGGATGCCGGCGGAGCAGCCCGAGCTGATCGGTGATCACCTCGTCGCTCTCGCGGATGGTGGGCCGTGTCGAGTCTCAGCGAGACTGGCGAGCGCGCCGGGCTTGCGCGTTGCGCCTCGCCCCGGCGGGTGCCGCCACCCCGGACGTTGTCGCGATGCTGTGGGCTTGCTTCGGACGGCCGCCTGGCAGGGCCGCAACTCGGTGGGCCGGCACCAACCCATGGGACCGAGCGGGTCGTTGCTCTACGGCTCTTCGCGGACGACGGCCGTCAGCCGGGAAAGCCAGTCGTCATCGTCGGGGAGCTGGTAACGCTCGTAGTGTGTTCGCTTGATCTCGCGGATCTGGCCGCCCTGAGGTTTGCGTTCGCCGGACCAGCGCAGGACGTCGGAGGGGCCCTCGGCGAGCCAGCCCTCGGCGTCGAGGCCCAGCCAGGTGAGGGCGGCGAAGATTCCGTCGCCGTCGAGGTCTTCGATGGGGTTGTCGGCCTCGGTCGGGATTGGATCGCCGATCGCCATGCCGCGGGTCATCCCGGCGTGCTGGACGAACACGCAGCGCATTGGGACGCCGTCCCGCGCGGCGGTGATCCAGTAGGTTCCCGACACCGTCTCCGCGCCGGCGCAGACCACGGTGCCCAGCCGCTTCGACATCTCCAGCACCAGGTCGTCTGCGTTCGACAGCGTCATGGAGGTGTCGCGGACGAAGGTGTGTCCGTTGCGCTCGCCGATGGTCATCTCGTCGTCGGCAGTGGCCGGTGGCCCCACCTCAAACTCTCCGGCGTGCCGGGTGAGCTCTGTGAGGAACTCCTGCCGTGTGGCCGTGGCCGCGATGAGTCCATAGTGCATCCCCATGAAGTGGAGAGGATAACCGGGGCGACAACGCTTCGGTAGGGTCGTTCGGGTGAACACCGGACCGGTGTCATGCCGTGCATGGATTGGTGACGCGGTTGATTTTGTTCGCGAGAACGGAACTCCCGAACAAACCACCCAGACGCCTGCGATTGCACGAACACGGGCATGCCTTCACCACCGGCCACGGCCAACGCCGGGTGCTCGTCGATATCAGTAGAGCCAATTCAGCATGATCGAGTGCACAGTCATCAAGCAGGACGGCCAGAGCCCGGGCCAACTCCACCGGGGAGGACGGGGAGGACGGGCACGTCAGGCCCGGACGGCGAACCGGTACGGCACCGCCACGACCCCGACGAGGGTCAGGTGCCCGGCGACGAACCGTGGCGACTCGCTCCGTGATCAGGCCCGGGAGGCGCTGATCGTTCAGGACGCTGGTTCGAGGCGCATCGTGGTGCCGGCCGCCGGTGGGCGCGTCATGGCCTCCGAGTATGCGGAGTCGCCGTACTTGTGCAGGTAGGCCTGGTCGATCTTGGTGTCCAGGTCGGGCTCTCCGGCGGGTACGAAACGCACCTGGTGTTCCCGGCCGGCCATGGCGACCGAGCCCGTGCCGTAGCGGTGTGCCCGCCGATACCAGCGGCCCGCCTCGCCTTTCCAGGACCGCACATACAGCTCGCCGTCAACGGCCACGACCCAGATCGGTGCCCGCACCACCGGATGGCCCGGCGCCGCGACGATGACGTCGATCTCTCGAGCCTGTCCCAGTTGTGCCGCGATGCTGGCTTCCCATGGCATGGTGTTCTCCCGTCGTCGCATTCCATCTGACCACAGGTTGTCGGATCCGGGCCGGCGGGAAGACCTCGTCGACTCCCCGGAAAGCTGCTCTGGCCTGCCACCGGCAGCCCCCTCATCATCGCCATCCAGTGTGCCGGACGCGTCCTCGGCCGACGCGCTGATCGCCGAGGCGACCAAGGCCGTCGTCGCGACGGTGCGCTGATCCGCGATCGCCGTTCGTGGGCTTGTCCTTGCCTGGGCGCCGCATTCGTCAAGGTCGCGGTCAGCGAGGCCGCGACGGAGGACGGCGAGCGAGCGGGCTACCGCTGAGGGTGGGCGGCGAAGAAGCGCCAGATCGTGCCGGTCGCGTTCAGGGCGGTCGAGGGCGCGTCGAGGTGGAGCAGTCGGGCGGCGGCCGGCACCGGGCCGGCCGAGCCCGGCCACTGGTGACCCGCTTCCGCGACGGTGATCAGCTCGACCGCGCGCCCGTTCGGGCACTGCGCGGTCGAGGTGGTCACCGAGCCCGCGGTGGACTCCGCCGGCGCCGGGCACGAGTCGACCTCACGCCAGCGGGCGAGGAGGTCCGGAACCGCGGGACCGTCGATCTTGACGGGTAGCCGGCCGGTGCCGCCGTTGTCCCGGCGGCCCGGCCCTCCGCCGTACGGGATGGTCCGATCGGTCGTGCCGTGGATGTGGATGACCGAGATCGGGGCCGGGCGCGGGCACGGGTTGATCATCGTGCCCGCGACCGCGCCGATCGCCGCGAAGACGGTCGAGTCGCAGGCGAGCCGGTACGCGAGCAGCGCACCGTTCGACATGCCGGTGACGTAGACGCGGCGCGGCTCGATCGGCGCCTGACCGCTCAGGGTGCTCACCAGTCGCTCCATGAAGCCCACGTCGTCGACCTGGTCGCGGGCGGCCCGCCCACAGCAGTCGGGGCTGGCGTTCCAGGTGCGGCCCACCCCGTCCGGGAACGCCACGACGAACCCGCCCCGGTCCGCCTCGGCGTCCCAGCCGTACGCCTGCTCTGCTTGCTCGCCCGTGCCGACCGCGCCGTGCAGGACGATCACCAGCGGCACCGCCGCGTCGGCCGGCAGCGAGGCCGGCCGATAGACCCGATAGGTGCGATCGAGCCCACCGGCCCGCAGGGTGTGCGCGGAGTGCCCGGCCGGAAGGCCGGCCGGTGCGGTCGGCACCGGCGCCGGTTGGCCGCCGCCGGTGCATCCGACCAGCACCACGAGGGGAACCAGCAGGGAGGCGAGGCGCCAGTGCAGCGTCATGGCCACCATTGTCGTTGCCGGGCGCCAGGTGGTCGGCGTTTGATGCGTCGATCAGCTTCGGACGACGCCGCGCAGCCCGGTCTCCTGCCCATCGCGCTCGGCGTCCGCCGGGCGCCGGGCGAGCCGCTCGGCGAGCGCGTCGAGCGCCACCAGGGCGAGGTTCCCCACCGCTGCCGCGCCCACGACGGTGGTGAGCAGCGCGGCCAGATCCGCCGTCGCGCCGAAGCCGAGGGCCGCCCCGAGCAGGGCCCCGCCGGCCGCCGCCGCCAGGCCCGCGTGCCGGATCCAGCCCGGCCGGCCCCGGCGGGTCCAGGCCAGGTAGGCGCCGAGACCCACGGCCAGACCGACCGAGGGTACGGCCACCGCCGCGCTGCCCACGAAGACCTGCGGCCGTACCGTCCAGACCAGGAGCACGGCCAGGAGCCATCCGCCCAGGCCGAGCGGGAGCGGCGTCAGGACCCGCAGCCAGGCGCCGGTCCGGCGCCGGAAGCCGCCGCGCCGCCGGGCGTGGCGGGCCATCGCGACGAGCAGGAGCACGGCGAGCAGCGCACCGCCGGTGGCGACGCCGAGCAGGATCCGGCCGATGGCCGCCATGGTGAGCGCGGCGGGCTCGAAGTCGACGGCCCGCGGGCCGAACTGCGAGGCGTCCACCGTGCCGTTGTCGAAGAACGTGGTCAGCAGGTGCCGGCTCGCCTCGGGGCGGTGCTCCCAGAAGTCGCCGGTGTGGCCCAGCTCGGGGAGGACGACCTGTTCGCCACGGGACAGCGTGGGCAGCAGTTCCGTGGTGGCCAGCTCGGCGGGGGTGGAGAAGTCGACCGACCCGCCGATCAGCAGGGTCTCGACGTCGCTCGGGCGCAGGGTGCGGTACTCGGCGTTGTCGGGGCTGTCCGGCCACACCTGGTGGAAGCCCGACGGGCCGCCCCAGAGCAGGTCCGTGGCCGCGTTGCCGAGGATCGAGCCGGGGTCACCGCCCGCGCCGTAGTAGCGCTCGGCGGCCGGCGCGTCGATCATCCCGAACGCGGCGAACTCGCCCCACACGAACGAGCCGGGCAGGACCAGGTCGCCGAATGTCGACAACGCCCAGAAGGAGCCGGCGTCGGCGCGCAGGTAGGCGTCGATGAGCGCGGGCGCGTTGAGCGGCGCGGAACCCCGTCCGTTCTGGAACATGCCGAACAGCCCCGCGATCCGGACGTTGCCCTCCTTGATGGGCAGCGGGCCCCAGCGCCCGGGAACGTCGGCGGCGGCTTTCCGCATCGAGGCCACGAGATCATCGGTACGGGCGGAGCACGTGCTGTCCGCGCGGCACAGTTCCGCGTACCGGGCGAACTGCCGGTCGGTGATCCGCGGGTCCCAGACGAAGTGGCCGGGGGGATTCACCGAGATCATCGCGGAGCGGTACAGCGACCGGGGATACCGCCAGGAGTAGATCATCGCGGTACGCGTGCCGGCGCTCGTGCTGAGCAGGTTGATCCGCGGGTAGCCGAGGGCGGTGCGGGCGGCCTCGAGGTCGTCGACCCGCTGCGCGATCGAATATCCGGCGAGGTCGATGCCCTCCCCGGTCAGCCGGCCGGCGCAGGTGGAGAAGGCCCGGGTGGCGGCGCGCAGGGACTCGGCGCCGGCGAGGTCGGCCGACGACTGCAGGGCCTCGGTGACCTCGGGACAGTCGAGCCGCCGTGAGCCGTCGACGCCCCGGTAGCCGACCAGGATCACGTCGTGGTTTCCGGTGAGCCGGCTCGCCTGCGGAAACTCCAGGTTCGTCGCGCCGGGCCCGCCGTTGAGCCGGAAGATCGGCTCGCCGGGACTGGGCCCCGTGGACCGGATCCGGATCACCGGCAGCGCGATCAGGTCGCTGTCCGGGTCGCGCCGGTTCTCCGGTACGACGAGCGTGCCGCAATCGGCCGGCACGGTCCCGGCCTCGGTGTCGTAGTCGCAGGGCTGCATGCTGAGCGAACCGGGCTGCGCGCCGGCCGGGACCGCGAGGGTCTCCTGCGGGCGCAGGTTGAGGTAGGCGAGGGCTAGCACGAGGATTCCGGTGACCGCGAGGGCGATGACGCGGGCGAGGGTGCGGCGGCGGGGCTCGATGGTCGTCATGCCTGAGAACCTAGAAATCCGCGGCCGTCGGCACGTCCCTCCGTGGAGGGGAGCTCACGTACCCCAGCTGGGGTATGCCACCCTGGCACTACATCAGGCCACCCCGGTAGGCGACCACCACCGCCTGGGCGCGGTCCCGCGCATCGATCTTGGCGAGGATCCGCTTCACGTGCGTCTTGATGGTCGATTCCGCGATCGTGAGCAGATCGGCGATCTCGGCATTGGAGTAGCCCTCGGCGACCAGCTTCAGCACCTCCCGCTCGCGCCCGGTGAGCTGGTCCAGCCGTCGTGACTCGGGCGACGCCGTACGGCTCGTGGCGGAACCGGTGACGAACTGGCCGACCAGCTCGCGGGTGACCGCGGGGTCGATCAGGGCGTCGCCGGAGGCGAGTGTGCGCACCGCGTCGATCAGCCGCTCGGGCGACGCGCGCTTGAGGAGGAAGCCGCTGGCGCCGGCCTGCAGCGCACCCCAGACGTACTCGTCGTGGTGGAAGGTGGTGAGCACGAGCACCCGGGTGGGCGACCCGGCCGCGACGATCCGCCGGGTCGCCTCGATGCCGTCGACCCCGGGCATCCGCACATCCATGACGACCACGTCCGGGCCGAGGGTGCGGCACAGCGCGACCGCCTGCAACCCGTCGGCCGCCTCGCCGACCACCTCGATGCCGTCGGCGGTGCCGAGCACGACGGCCACTCCCGCCCGGAGCAGCGCGTCGTCGTCGGCGAGCAGCACGCGTACGGTCATCGAGCCGACTCCTCGGCGGCGGCCGCGACCGTGGTCAACGGCAGGCGGGCGGCGACCTGGAAGCCGGCCCGGCCGGCGGTACCGTGGGTCACGGTGCCGTCGAACAGGGCGACCCGCTCGCGGATGCCGATCAGGCCCCGGCCGGGCCGGTAGTCGGCGGCCGGTCCCCGCCCGTCGTCGCGGATCACCAGGTCCAGCCACTGCCCGTCCCGGCGCAGCGTGACGTCGGCGGTGCCGGCGTCGGCGTGCTTCAGCGCGTTCGTCAGGGCTTCCTGGACGATCCGGTAGGCGGTGAGGTCCAGGCTGCGCGGGAGGTCCGCCAGGCCGGCACCGATCCGGACGGTCACCCGCAGGCCGGCCTGGGTCATGCGCTGGGCGAGGTCGGGCAGCAGAGCGAGGCCGGAGGCGTCCGCCGGGCGGTCGCCCTCCGGATCGTCGCTGCGCAGCACGCCGAGCACCCGGTCGAGCTCGGTGAGGGCGTCGCGGCCGGCCCGTTCCAGGTCGGACAGCAGCGCGCGGGCCTTCTCCGGGTCCTTGTCCAGCACCCGGCGTCCCGCCCCGGCCTGCATGAGCATGAGGTTGACCGTGTGCCCGACGAGATCGTGCAGTTCCCGGGCGATGCGGGCACGCTCGCCGGCCACCGCCCGTTCCTGGATGAGCCGGCGAGCCGTCCGCTGCTCCTCGCGCCGCCGGGCCATCGCATAGCCGACCGACCACATCGCCAGCCACACCAGCAGAACCCCGGCCGGCTGGGTGGGCGCGGTGACGCCGCCGCGGGCGACGAAGTAGACGGCGACGCAGCCGAGCAGGATCCCGAGACTCCACCAGGCCTGGCGGCGGGTGCCATACAGCGCCACCGAGAAGACCCCGAGCAGATTCGCGTACGGCGCCAGCCAGGACGGCGACGTGATCAGCACTTCCAGGCACAGCGCGGCCGCGCTCAGCACGAAGGCACCGAACGGGAAGCGCCGGCGCAGCGCGATCGCCACCGCGAGCCCGACGCCCGCCACCACGCCGGGCGCGGCGGACCGAGCCCCACCGGGGTCCAGCATGAACCGCTCGACCAGCAGAGCCGCCAGGAAGCACGCGCCCAGGGCCAGGTCGCGGGCGAGCACCGGCGCGCGGCCGGAAGCGCTCGCCGGCTGCGTTCCCGGCTCGGGAGGGGGCATGATGGACGCACGCTACCAGCCTCGCGACGAACCGCGGCCGGGCGTTCTGTCGATCAACTCTCGACGCGCCGCTTCGCCGGGGTCGGGCAGAATCGTGGCATGCTGCCCTCGCCGCGGAGGTTCTCGCGAGAGCCGGCGGTCCGCTGTTCGAGGGCTATCGGACGTGAGGCGCCGCCTGGTCGACAGCCGGTCAACTCAGCTCGCAGCCGGGTGCGAGTAATGCTGAACCCGGTGAAGTCAGAACGCCCTGTGCGATGTGGTCCTCGCCGCGGCTGAGTGAGGCCCCGCCTCCCCCGTTAGCCGGCGGGGCCTCACATCACCTGGGAGGGTCGGTCATCTCCAGTTCAGCCGCGCGGGTCTGGTCCAACAGCGCCGTCCAGTACCGGGCCTGCTCGGCCGCGATCGCCGCGCCGGGGCCCGCCACGCCGCCGGGCACGACACCGACGACGGTCACTGCTGCGGCAAGCGCGCCTACCCACCAGAACCTTCCCCCCGATACGGTCGGTGTCGGCACGTTAACCTGATCCGCTGTCGTTCCCCTTACACGGCGCTGACACCCCGATTGCACCGCTGTCGCGGTCGATTCGATCCCCGGCGTCCGGCCATGCGAGCATTGACCGTGATTTATCAACCGCGCCCGCCGGACTGGATGGAGTTTCGCCTGCTCGGAGCGTTGCAGGTGGAATCAGCGCAGGGCGCGGTGCCGGTGTCCTCGGCACAGCAGCGGGTCTTGCTGGCAACGTTGCTCGTCCGCGCCGGCCAGGTCGTGCCGGCGGACTTCCTCGTCGGCCAGGTGTGGCAGGACCGCCCGCCGGCCAGCGCGCGGGCCGCGCTGCAGGTGCGCATCCTGCGACTGCGCCGCCTGCTGGGCGACGGTGACCGGCCGGAGCCGATGATCGTCACTCGCCAGTCCGGATACCTGTTCCGGCTCGCGGACCCCGACCAGCTCGACATCACGCGGTTCGAGCGACTCCTGGTGGAGTCCCGCACCATCGAGGATCCGCGGCGCCGTTCGGCCGGCCTGCACGAGGCGCTGTCGCTGTGGCGCGGCCCCGCGCTGGTCGATATTCCGTCGCAGGCACTCCAGGAGCTCGCGGTGCAGCTCAACGAGAGCCGCCTGGTGGCGCTGGAGCAGCGCATCGAGGCCGACCTGCGCCTGGGCAGGCACCAGGATCTCGTGGCCGAGCTGCGCGGGTTGACCGCCGAGCATCCGCTGCGGGAGGGATTCTGGGCCCAGCTCGTCCTGGCGCTCGCCGGCTCCGACCAGCGAGCCGCCGCCCTCGCCGCCTACGACCAGGTGTACCGCCGGCTGTCCAGCGAACTCGGCGTCGAGCCGGGGCCCGCGCTACGAGCTTCCCATCTCGCCGTTCTCCGCGAGGGCGCCACCCCTGAGACGCCGGACGCCGCGCCCGTCACCGGCCGTACGGTCGCGCCCGTCCCGGCGCTGCTGCCGCCGGATGTACCGGACTTCACCGGCCGCGAGCGCCAGCTGGCCGAGCTCCGAACCGTCCTCAACGGGCCGGATCGGCCGGCCGCCGCGCTGCCGATCGCCGGGATCGCCGGCATGGGCGGCATCGGCAAGACCGCGCTTGCCGTGCACCTCACGCACCGGTTGGCGGCGTCCTACCCGGATGGACAGCTCTTCGTGAACCTGCGCGGCGCGGAGGCAGCCGCGCTGGACCCCAGCGACGTGCTGCTGCGGTTCCTGCGGGCGCTGGGCATGGAGAGCCGGGCCGTGCCGGCCGACCCGGTCGAACGGGCCGGGCTCTACCGCAGCCTGCTGGCCGACCGTCGGATCCTGGTCGTGCTGGACAACGCCGTGTCGGAGGCGCAGGTCCGGCCGCTGCTACCCGGCGTGGCGACCTGCGCGGTGCTGATCACCAGCCGGGCCCGGCTGACCGGGCTCGAGGGCGCCCGCTGGATCGAGCTCGACGTGCTCGAGCCCGACGAGGCGGTGCGGTTCCTCGGCCGGGTGACCGACGAACGCCGGATCGCGGCTCAACCAGGCGACGCGGCGGAGATCGTCCGGCTCTGCGGGCGGCTTCCCCTGGCCGTCCGGGTCGCCGGCGCCCGGCTGACCGCGCGCCCGTCGTGGACCCTGGCGCATCTGGCCGGCCGGCTCGGCAACGAACGGAGCCGGCTGGACCAGCTCACCTCCGGGGACCTGGGCGTGCGGGCGTCGCTGGCGCTGAGCTACGACGGACTCGACGAGCGGGCCCGCCGGCTGTTCCGGCTGCTGGGGCCCTTCGACATCCTGGAATTCCCGGAATGGATGGCACCGGCGCTGCTCGGCTGCCCGCACGACGACGCGGTGGCCAGCGTGGAGTCGCTGGTCGACGCCCAGCTCCTCACCATCGCCGGCACCGACCCGTCCGGGCAGAGCCACTACCGCTTCCATGACCTGGTCCGGCTCTACGCCCGGGACCGGGCCGAGGCGGAGGACGACGCGGGCGTTCGGGCGGGCGCGTTCGAACGGGGCCTCGGTGCCTGGCTGGCCCACGCCGAACGAATGGCCCGGCGGGTGCCCGGTCCGTGTTACGCCGCCATCCACGGCGACGCGCCCCGCACCCCGGTCGACGAGATCACCGGGATCGAGCCGCTCGCCTGGTTCGACGCCGAACGGGCGGGGCTGATGTCCGCCGTACACCAGGCCTGCGACCTCGGGCTGCACGAGCTGGCCTTCGACCTGGCCGGCTGCCTGGAGAAATACTTCGACCTGCGCGGCATGTACGTGGAGTGGGACGCGGTCAACAAGCACGTGATGAGCGTCTGCCGCGCGGCGGGAAACCTGCGTGGCGAGGCGGTCATGCTGCGCGGGCTGATCGAGGTGAGCACCTGGAACAGCGGCGACAGCGCGGGCGAGGCGATGGACCACCTGCACTCCGACGCGCGGCGGCTGTTGGAGATGTTCACCGAGATCGGCGACGCGCGCGGCACCGCCGACGCCGCCGTGCAGTATTCCTGGGCGCTGGCGGCGCGGGGCGAGCACGGGCAGGCGGTGGAGACGGCGACCCGGTCGCTGCGGCTGGCGGAGGGTGCGGGCCACCTCGGCGGCCAGGCCAGGGCGCACGTCGCGCTGGCGGTAGCGCACGCCGAGCACCTTCGTTTCGACACCGTCATCGAGCACCTGACCGAGGCGCTGCAGCTGACCCGAAACCTGGACAACCCGCGCTACGAGGCGACCGTGCAGCAGTTCCTCGGCATCGCCTACAACGCCGTCGATGACCTCGACGCCGGAGAACGGGCCCTGACCGCGTCGCTGTCCATCTCCCGGCGCTACCGTGACGATTACACCGAGACCCTGACGATGCTCGGCCTCGCCCGCCTGTATGCCAAGCGCGGTGACGCCCGCGCGGCGGCGGCCGCCGAGACCGCTCTGGCGATGGGCCGGGAATACGACATGACCCACCACGTGGCGGACGCGCTGACCATCCTGGGCGAGCTCGACCTGGCCGCCGGCCGGCGGGACAGCGCGATCGCCCGCCTGCGGGAGGCGGTGCGACTGTGGCGCACCCGGGGCTGGCAGTCGTTTCTCGCCACCGCCCTGCGCAGCCTCGGCGACGCGTACGCCGGAACCGACGAGGCAGCGGCCCGGGCCGCGTGGACCGAAGCCCGGGCGCTGTTCGCACGCTCCGGCCAGGAGCCCCGCGCCGAGGAACTCGCCCGCCAGCTCGACGAGCGAGATCAGGTCGCCGGACACCCTGGTCAGCACCTGCGGTAGCCCGCTGACCGGCGTCGACGCGTCGGGCCCTCGATCAAGCCTCCTCGGGGTGCCCGGCCGTTCGGCGCAGGACGAGCGCCAGCGCCACCTCGGCGAGACCGACAACCAGACCGCTGACCCCGGTCAGGATCACCAGCGTCGCCAAGGACAGATCGGGCACCAGCAGGAAGACGACGCCGGCCGCGAAGGAGAGCAGGCCGGCGCAGACCAGACCGATGCGCGCCGGACCGGCGCGTTGAAGACCGAGCAGCACCTCGGCGAGTCCACTGAGGATCCAGGTCACCGCGAACAGCAGGGAGAGCACGGCGAGGCGGCTCACCAGGTCACTCAGGCAGACCAGACCCGCGATGAGGATCACGACGCCGACGATCCCGGACAGCACGTGGCGCGCGACGCTTCCGCTGCCGGGCAGGAAGGCGCCGATGATCCGAGCGATGCCGGCCAGGAGCAGCCACACCCCGGTGAGCGCCGACATGATCCGCAGCGAGACATCCGGCCAGATGAGCACCGCGGCGCCGAAGGCAGCACCGAGAATGCCGGTCGCCAGGACGGTTCCCCAGGGTACGGGGATCGACCTCAGCTCCGCGGCGGTGCTCGGCCAGCCGTTCGTCGTACCGTTGCCGACTTCCGCGGATGTCCCGGTCATGCTGGCCTCCTCGGTGCTTACCCGTGCGGTCCGGCGCGATCGCCGTGCTGAGCAAACCCCGGCGGCGAAGCGCGGTCATCATCCGCGGCGAGGGAACCCCGCCGAGGCACCGGCCGCGTCACGGCAATCGAGACTCGATGCGCTGTCCGGGAACTCGTTCCTGCTCCCGGGCCAGCAGCGTGAGGGCATGCGCGTCGGCGGCGGTGGGCCGGCTCCGGTCGATGGCGCGGGGCCACAGCCGCGCCCGGTGCACCGCGGCGACCTCCGCCGCGACCACCAGCGCGAGGCTCAGCAGGTACAGCAACGTGAACATCCCGGCGACGGTCGCGAAGGCGCCGTAGACCGGTCCGGCCCGGCGCACGATCCCGGGCAGGACCTCCGCGCCCAGCTCCAGCACGACCATCACCGCCACCGCGCCCGGCGCCGCAGCCGGCCACAGTGCCCGCACGGGTGCCGGGCGCTCCAGCAACAGGCGCGCGACGAGCAGCAGGACGACGAATGCGGCCGCTAGTTCCCCGGCCACTACCAGCAGGCGGGACACCCAGGGCAGGCCGGGGTTCGCCGCGCCGACCACGACCAGGCAACCGACGGTCACCGCGCCGGACAGGATGAGGGCCAGGGCTGCCACCACCCGGGCCGGGCGCCACGCGGTGCCGGTCCGCAGCCGGTAGGGAACGGCGGCGAGATGGTTGAGTGTGCCGCCCGCCGCGCGAACCACTCCCGTACCCGAGAGCACCAGCCCGGCCAGTGCCACGACGAAAGCCGCCCGCGCGGCCGGCAGGGCGGCCACCGCGCTCTCGACCGTGGCCTGCAGCGACGGCGGGACCATCGCCGCGATCACGCGCCGCCGCAGTTCCGGGTGGTTGTGGAGAGCCCACGCGACGGCCGTCTCGGCGAGCAGCAGCGCCGGGAAGATGCTGAGAAACCCGTAGTAGGTGATGAGCGCCGCTTCCCGGCCGCCACCGTCGTCGGCGAACTTGCGGAGGACGGCATGGGCGAACTCCAGCGCGGCCCGCCGCCGCTGGAGGCGATCCAGCCGCTGTCCGATCGTCACGGGTCCGCGATCATCCTGCCGTCATGCTCCGCGCGGCGGCCCGGGCTGGACGTCACCCTCGACGGTCGCCCCATCGTCCGGCGCCACCCAGGCGGCGCCGGTTCGCGACCGGTACGCGGCGACCGCCTCGTCCAAGGTGGCGAAGAAGCGTGCGGGCCGATGGCCGCGGTCAGGCCGTAGCGGTCCATTTTGCGCCGTACCGGATCCTTGAGCTCGGCCCAGACGAGCGACGTCCCCTCGGTGTCGAGCTCGCCCACCAGCGCACCCAGCATGTCGGCGGCGGTGATGTCGACGTCGGTGACGGGTTCCGCCGCCAGCACGATCCAGACCGGCCGCGGGTCGGTGCGGGCCAGCTTCCGGATCTGGCCCCGGAACACCCGGGCGTTGGCGAAGATCAGCGGCGCGTCGAAGCGGAACAGCACCAGCCCCGGCAGGCGCTCGGCGTCCGGGTACGAGCGCACGTCGTGATAGCCCGGCACGCCGGGCGCCCGGCGCAATTCCGTCTGGTACGGCCACCACACCCGGCGGAACACGTTGAGCACCGACAGTCCGACCGCGACACCGATGCCGGGCAGGACCCCGAGCAGCGCCACTCCGAGGAACGCCGTGACGGAGACCAGGAACTCCAGGCGCCGTCGACGCCAGAGTCGTACCGTGCCGGGGATGTCGGCCAGCGACAGCGACGCGGCGATCACCACGGCGGCGAGCGCGGGTTGCGGCAGATTCCGCAGCAGACCGGGTGTCAGCACCAGCATGATCAGGATGACGGCGGCGCCGACGACCCCGGTCAGCTGGGTGCGGGCACCGGACTGCTCGGCGACCGCGGTCCGGGAGCCGCTGGTGCTGACCGGGAAGCCCTGGAAGAACGACGCCGCGACGTTGGCCGCGCCGACACCGATCATCTCCTGGTCGGCGCGGACCTCCTGCCCCGTCCGGGCGGCGAACGACGAGGCGGTGGAGATCGTGTCGGTCAGCGACACGACGGTGATGCCGACCGCGCCGGCCAGCAGCAGCACGAGCTGCGACCAGGACGCGTGCGGCACGGCGAGGGGTGGGAAGCCGGCCGGCAGCGGACCGACCAGATCCACACCACGATCGCCCAGGTCAAGAAGCGAGGTCGCGGCGATCGCGGCGACCACGGCGATGAGGACGGCCGGCACCTTGGGCAGCCAGCGCTGCACCACCACGATGATCGTCAGGGTGACCAGGCCGACCGTGCAGGCGGCCGGCACCGCGGCCCCGTCCGCCAGCCCGTGCACGAAGCCGGACGCCTCGCCGACAAGTCCGTCGGCATCGACGGAGAACCCGCATAATTTGGGCAGCTGACTGACGAAGATGGTGACCGCCAGGCCGTTCATATAGCCGATCTGGGTGGGTTTGGACAGCAGGTCGGCGATGAAGCCGAGTTTCGCGATGCCGGCCACGGCCATGGTCACGCCGACCAGCAGCGCGAGCATCGAGGCCAGGCCGATGGCCACGGCCGGGTCGCCGCCGGAGCCGATGGTGGCGATGAGCACCGCGGCGATCATCGGTCCGAGTGAGGAGTCGGGTCCGACCACCAAGATCCGCGAGGCGCCGAAAAGGGCATAGGCGAGCAGGCCGAACACCGTTGTGTAGAGGCCGGTGATGGGCGGCAGGCCGGCGAGTTCGGCGTACGCCATGCCCTGCGGGACCAGCAGGCTCGACAGCACCAGGCCGGCGACGACGTCCTTGGCCAGCCACCGCCGGCGGTAGGTCGTCACGGTCCGCACACCCGGCACCCACCGGCCGACGGCTCCGCGCGCGCCGGTCGCCCGCTCCCTCGCCCCGGTCACCGTCTGCTCCAGCGCGGGCCGATGATCTGCCATTCCGTCTCCCACGACCGCATCCGGCGGCGGTCGAGGCGCCAGACGACGACGCGCCGGACGCCTACCAGAAACGCGATCACAGCGGTCACCGCGAATGTCGCGGCCACCGAGGCGTCCAAAGTGGGGTTGCGCCGCCGGGGCGGCGACGTCAATGCCCCGTGCTCGTCGACCCAGACGGTCACCGGGCTGCCGGCTCGCGTGCCCACCGCCACCGGGACGGCAGCCGAACGGACCGTGCCGTCCGAGTCGGTCCAGCGCACCGGCGCCGGCACGTGCTCCGGGCCCGGCAGCGCCTCACCGGCGGGCGGGTCGGCGGCGGCATCCCGCACCAGGACAGCGGCCACCGCGCGGCGGTGCGCCACTTCCCACTCGCTCGCGCGGACCTCCGCACCGTACGTCGTGCTCGCCGTCCACCAGGCGACCCAGGGCGCGGCCGGGAGCACCGCCATGATCACTACCAGGGTGAGCCACGCCTGGATCTTGTCCGAGCCGCGGCGCAGCGGAGCTCGGCGCCACGGCATCCGGCGGACGATCCGCCTTTCCCACATGCGGTCTCCTTGTCAAGTGTCGCCGTACGCGCCGGCGATCTCGGACCCGTGCACCGCCACCGCGTAGACGACCAAGGTGATCATGGCCAGCGCGGTGACTGACCACACGGGATAGATCCCGACGAAGGCGAAGTTGACCAGGGCGGCCACGCCGGACAGGAACACCGCGAACAGACGCGCCCAGCCGGATCCGCGGACCAGGCCCACGCCGACGACCACAGCCACGACGCCGAGCACGATGTGGACCCAGGCGAGGGCATCCAGAGTCACCGGCAGCAACAGGTCGGCACGTCCCCCGGCCAGCACATCGGGGCGCACGAGCGCCACCAGGCCGGTGCCCACGTGCACGGCGCCGAGCATGACGATCATGATCGCGCCGAGCAGCACCCAGCCGACCCACGCCGTCGCCGTGCTCCGCTCCACGCCGGTGTATGGCGCGCTCCGCGCCGGACCGCTCTCGGACATGGCGTCCCTCCCGGTCTCAGCAGGTGCCCGACATGGCGTCGCCGAGATTTTCCAGGCTGGACCGCAGGGCGCCCAGCGTGGTCCGAACCTCGCTGATCTGGGCCGCGTCGGGCGTCTGCTGGGCCGTGGCGACGCTCGTCGAGACCTGCTCAGCCGCTGCCCGCACCCCCTCGACCTCCGGCGCGAACTGCGCCGCGGCATCGGTGAGCAGCAGGCGGACATCCACCTTCAGCTGCTGGAGATGGGCCTTCAGCGGGGCCAGGCCATTCTCCGACACGTTCACGTTGCGGATCTGGTGCATCGTCGTCTGGACGGCGGCGAGGCTGTCACATACCGGCGGCGGGTCGGTGCCGCATCCGCCGAGGACGAGTGTCGCCGCCGTCACGGCGGCGGTCCGGGTAGCCATCCGTTTCATGGGCCGAGCCTCACTTCCGCAGTCCGGTGGTGCGTCATCTCGCGGTGATGAACACCGCGGCAAAGGGGGATGCCGGCCCACGCACGTCCACGCGGACCGGCATCCCGGTAAGTCCGCCGCCCGCCTCAGATCCTCGCCGGAGACCAGGCGGGCGGCGGACCGCTCATCACAGGGCAGCGCTGGCCGACGTGGTTTCCGTCGTTCCGGCCTGCGCGCTGCCGCCCTCGCCGTGCAGGGCTGCCTGCAGCTCCGCCTCGGTCTCCTTGGGCAGCGACGACTTGAGCACCGTGCCGCCGAACTGTGCCAGCCCGTCGATGGCCTTGTCGGGTGTGACGTGCTCGACCACGAGGAACAACGCCGACGTCCCGGGCTGAAGCATGTCGCGTACCTGCGCCTGGAACTGCTTGTTGATCGCGCCCTTGGTCATCTTGCCCATGAGGGCGCCCAGGCCGGCGCCCACGGCCATACCGAGAAACGGGATGAAGAACAGGATTCCGAACAGCAAGCCCCAGAACATTCCCCAGGAAGCCCCGCCGGCCACCGCGTGGTGGTTGGTGGTGACGTGGAACTTGCCCTCACGGTCGCGGATGATGGCCGCGATGGCGTCAGGCTGGATGATGAGGTCCTTGGCGAGGCGTTGCGCTTCCAGCGACGCGGCTGTCGCGGTGGTCTCGTCGGGGTAACCGATGGCGACAAGTGTTGCCATGATCGAACACATCCCTTCACTGATCTGCACGGCCGGGTCGCGTCTCCGGCGTCGGAACCAGTCAGCCATGCCGGCCGGGAGCCGGGCCTCATTCCCGGCGAATGAAGCTGCGCCCGGTCGGCACGACGCCACGGAACGGCTCCGCACCGACGTCACCCGCACCGGATGAGGCGGCAGCCGGGCACCCGGCTGGAGGATCAGGCATGGGTGGGCCACGGCAGGACGTCGTTCGCAGTGGTTCCCGCCCATCGTCCGGTCAGAGGAAGGAGTGGCAGCAGATGGCCATCGGTCCGGTCCAATTGATCGTGCTGGGTTTCAACCATCCGGATTTCCACGGCGAGGTGATCGCGGAGCTGGAGAAGCTGCGCAGGAGTGACACGGTTCGCGTCATCGACGCCCTCGCCGTCTACAAGGACGCCCGCGGCGAGATCGGGGTCGAGCATCTGAGCAACCTCTCCACCCAGGAGGCCGTCGAACTGGGTAGCAAGATCGGCGCGCTGATCGGGCTCGGCATCGACGGCGAGGCCGGCGCCGAGGCCGGCGCCACCGCCGGAGCGCAGGCCGCCGTGGCGGGGCTGAAGGCGTTCG
The DNA here is from genome assembly GCF_003947245.1 of Actinoplanes sp. ATCC 53533. Lineage (NCBI taxonomy): Bacteria > Bacillati > Actinomycetota > Actinomycetes > Micromonosporales > Micromonosporaceae > Actinoplanes > Actinoplanes sp. ATCC 53533. The sequence goes on from NZ_QHHV01000028.1 coordinate 218,517, forward strand.
GTGACGACGACGCCTGGGACATCCTCGCGGAGATCCCCGACGACTCCGCCGCGGCGCTCCTGCTCATCGAGCACCACTGGGCCGTACCGCTGCGCGATGCCATCGCCCGGGCCGGCGGCTTCCGGATCAGTGACGGCTTCATCAGCCCGTTCGATCTGGTCGGCATCGGCCTGACCACGGCGGCGGAGGCCAAGGAGCTGCACGACCTCGAGACGGCGGCGGCCCGGTAGCGGCCCGCCGTGAACACTCAGGGAGGTGAGGAGATGTTCGGATCCCGCCGGGTGGCCCGGCGTACGGCACGTCGCACGGCACGACGTGTGTCGAGGCGCCGCCGTTGACCACATAGCACGCCGATGCAGCCGGAGCACCACCGTCCGGCTGCATCGGCGTTCGTGCCGCTGGGTGCGGCCCGCGTTCATCCGTTGCGGGTGGCGCGCCCGGTGCGCGTGGCGGGGCATCGTGAGGACATGACCAGCACGGATCCGCAATCCGCTTCCCCGTCCGCCGCGGACACGCCGACCGGCGGGCCGGCGGGCACTGCTCAACCGCAGGCACGGCGAACGTCGCTGCGGTGGGGAGACACCGTCGTGGGCGCCGCCTTCGCGGCCGAGGGCGCCACCACGGATGCGGTCGCCGGCCTGCGCCGGCGCGCCGACCGGCTGGCCGACCGCGGCGCCACGGAACGGGCGCGCTGGCGACGTCGGGCCGAGCAGGCCGCCCAGGCCGCGGTGTCCACGGTCGCGACCTCGTCAGTCGTCGACCGCGTCGTGGACGGCCAGCTCCAGCGGGTGCTCCGCCCGGTGGTGCTCGCCGTCCTCGATGACGTGCTGCTGCTGTTGGAGAAGGAGCCCGAGCGGATCCAGACGCTCATCCGGGGTCAGCGCGAGAGCATGGTCGACGAGCTGGTCGGGCGGCTGCGGGCCGGCGCGCAGGCCGGCGACACGGCGGTCGACCGGATGAGCTTCCGGGTGTTCCGGCGCGGCACCCGCCCCGAGCCGGGACCGCCGCTCGAGCTATGAGCACCCCGGCGCCGCGCGAGTACGCCGGGCCGGTCAGCCGGGCCGTCGCGTACCTGATGGACGCCTTCGTGGTCGCCGTGCTCTGTACCGCCGCCGCCTCGGCCGCCTCCATGATCGCCTCTGTCCTGGGCGCGCGGCTGCACGACGTGGCGCTAGCCGCCGCCTCGGCCTGCCTGGTGGTGCTGCCCGCCCTGCTGGCGACGTACTGCGCCGTGTTCTGGGCGCTGGCCGGCCGGACCCCGGGCATGGCGGTGCTGGGCCTGCGGGTCGTCGCCACTCGTCGCGGTCGGCTGTCCTGGCCGGCGGCGCTGCTGCGGGCACTCGTGCTGGCATATTTCCCGATCGGCGCGGTGTGGGCCCTGGTGGACCGGCGGCATCAGGCGGTCCATGACAAGGTGGCACACACCGCGGTGGTGCGGGCGCCCCCGGTGGCGCGCTGACTCAGCTGGGCCTGGGGAAACGTCGTACGACTCCGGTGCGCCATCCGGTGGCCGTCTGCAAGCGCTCCTCGACGACGACGGCCCTCCGATCGACGCGGATCGCCGTCCACGAGCGACCGGTGCCCCGGGTACGCCGGCTGACGGCGGTGCCGGCCACCACCTCGACCGGCCGGTGGGCCGTCGCACCCGGCTCCACCAGCACCGCCCCGGGCACGTGGGTGTGCCCGGCCAGGATCAGGTCCACGCGAGCGGAGGCGACTGCCCGCATCAGCCGGGTGCGCCCGACGATCCGGGCGAGGCCGCCGGCCCGCGGCGGGTGATGCAGCGCCAGCACGCGGACGGCGCCGGTGGGGGCGGAGCCGAGCACCGCCAGGACCGCCTCGCTCTGCCGCCGGGAAACCCGGCCACTCTTCCACCGCCACGGCGGAGTGGTCTGCAACCCGATCACGGTCACGCCGGGCAGCCGCAGCACCGGATCGAGCTCCGGGTGGATCAGGCGCCGGTAGCGACCGTACGGCGCCAGCAGCCGATCGACGCTGACCAGCGGCACGTCGTGGTTGCCGGGTATGACCAGCCTGGGCGTCGGCAGCCGATCGAGAAGGTCACGGGCGAGGCGGAACTCTCCGGCCCGGGCCCGCATGGTCAGGTCACCCGTGACCACCGTCAGCGCGGGAAGCACTGCGGTGACATCGGCCGCCACGGATGCCACCGCGGACGGATCGTGCGCCCCCAGATGCAGGTCGGACAGGTGTGCGATGACGAGCATGGCCGCCTCCGTCGCAGCTCGCGGGCCTCCCGGCATTCTCGTGCCGGGCGAGCGCACCGACCTCACCTCGGCGGGGTGAGGCAGCAGCGGGCCAGACGGCGCACTCTCGGCGTCAGCGCGGCTCACGGTCGTGCGCCAGCGTCAAGAACGAAACAGGAGGATCGCTGTGTCGACGACAAAGCAGCAACCCACCACCCCCGTCGGCAGCCTGCGGCACCCCGCCGAGCTGCCGTTCTTCATCTTCATGGCGTTCCTCAACCTGGTCATCATCGGCTTCATCGTGCAGGCCGCCGTGATGCTGCCGGTCCTGCCCGAACGGCTGCAGGACACCGGCTGGGCCACGGCCGTGCGCAGCGCTCTCATCGGCCTGCTGCTGCTGGTCCCCGCGCTGATCGTGGTCCGCGAGACCCAGCGGGCAGCGGTCCGCGGGACGGCGGTCGAGCTGTCACCACGCCAGTACCCGGAGCTCTTCCAGACCGCGGATGCCTTCGCCCGCCGGCTCGGTCTGCGCCGCCGACCGCAGATCTACCTCGGCAACGGCAACGGCGCGCTGAACGCCTTCGCGGCGCAGGCCACCGGTCACGACTACGTCGTGCTGTCCAATGAGCTGTTCGTGAATCTTTACCACAACAACCGGGACGGCCTGCGGTTCATCCTGGGGCACGAGCTCGGCCACATCCGGCTGCACCACGTGTCGCTGTGGTATCAGCTCGCGGTGGCCTACTCCGAGCGCATCCCGCTGCTGGGCCCGGCGCTGTCCCGGTTGCGGGAATACTCCTGCGACCGGCACGGTGCCCACCTGGCGCCGCTGGGCATGACGGGTCTGGTACTGCTGGCGTCGGGCCGGCACACCGAGCACACCGTCGACGTGAACGAGCTGGTCAGGCAGGGCCGGTCGCTCACGGGTTTCTGGGTCGCCGTCTCGCAGCTGCCGCGTTCCCACCCGTTCACGGTCCGCCGGCTGGAGCGTCTCTACCGCCTCGGGCTGTTCCATGCGCGTCTGCGCGAAGCCGAGACCGAGACGCCGGTCTGAGCCGGGCCGCGTGCTCACAAGCCCTCGCGGACGGGGATCCGGCCGGATCGTGCCGCGGCCACCAGCAGGCCGTAGTCCCGCTCGTTGCGGTCGGCGTAGTGCTCGGCGAACTCCACCATCGCCCGGTCGAAGGCGTCGTCAGCGCCGAGATATCCGGCGATCGCGATACGGTCACCGGTGCGGGCGTGCGCCCGCGCGAGGGTCCAGCCGCAGAGAGCGCCGTACACCCGCATCGTCTCCGGGTCCATCGTCTCGACGACCGCCGAACCCTTCCAGTCGCGCAACTGCCGCACGTAGAAGTCACGCGTGCGGTCGTCGATGCCGGTGATGGTCTGCCAGCCGAGGAAGATGTCACCGGTGGCCTGCATCAGCCGCTGTCCGGTCACGACCCGTTCGCCCTCGCTGCGCCACCCGGTCACGGGCCGGTCCGGGACCTGCCCGGCGAGGACCGAGGGCGGCGCCTCCTTGACCTGAAGCAACAGCGGATCGTTCTCGTCGCGCCCGCTGAGCAGGACCACCCAGCATCGGGTCCCGACGCTGCCGACCCCGACGACCTTCCGGGCGAGGTCGACGAACCGGAACGAGGAGAACAGCAGGCGGCGATCGGGGGGCAGGGTGGCGGCGTACCCGGCGAGCAGGTCGCGCACCTGGCTCTCCAGCTCCCGGCGATCGGTGTCCGGCAGCAGATCGTCCACCGGAACGAGCAGCGGCGGATCGGCCACGATGCGGCGCCGCCCGTTCACCACGGCCGTCATCTTGCGGAACGCCTGCATGCTGTCATGCGTACGCGCCTTGGCCTGAGCCGCGGCGAACCGTTTGCGGCGCGCCCCGCTGAGCTGGTCCCGGAGCAGAAGGTTGATCTCCTCCAGGTCGGCGCGGGCGTACCAGACCTCGACGTGTCCCTGGTCCGCGAAGCGGCGCATCGCCTGCCGGTAGCGGCCCACCGCGGCGAGCACGACGCCCGCGCGGACCTTGCGGCGGAAATCGTTGTCACGGCCGGCGACGACCAGGCTCGCCACCAGGCGTTTGAGATCCCACTCCCACGGCCCCGGGTAGGTCTCGTCGAAGTCGTTGACGTCGAACACCAGCCGGCGCTCCGGCGAGGCGAACACCCCGAAGTTACTCAGGTGCGCATCCCCGCAGAGCTGGCAGGTCAACCCCGACGCCGGGGTCCGGGCGAGGTCAGCGGCCATCACGGCGGCGGCGCCCCGGAAGTACGTGAACGGGGAGACGAGCATCCGCCCGTAGCGGATCGGTACCAGCTCGGGCAGCCGGGTCGCGGACTGGGCGACGAGCACCTCGACCGGGTCGGGCCGGTCATCGGCGGCGGGCATGCTGACGTGGGAGTCCAGGGTCGCCCGGGCGCGGGCCACGCGTCCGGCCGCCAGGCTGCCGGCCGGGGTCGCGGCCGCCTCGCCGGACCCCGTTCCGATGCTTCTTCGTACCGCCTGACCTGCCATGGAGCTCCCTCCCGCGCGGCGGCCGGCCGAATCCGGCCACGGTGTCACCAGACATCGGAACCGCCCCGGGACGCACCATCCGCCGGGGACGAATCATCACGTGACTAATCCGTTCCGGACGATGTGGACACTCGGAAGGTCCGGAAGGCTGGGCATCCAGTTCCGTGATCGGTTCACCTTCGAGGAGGTCCCGTGCGTGCTGAGCTCGCCCTGCCCACGCCCGTCCGCAAGCTGAGGCCGGAAATTGATCCACTCCTGCCGTCCAGGTTCGAGATTCCCGAGCAGCCCCGCTTCCTGGTGGCGCGGCCCCGCCTCCTCGAGGCGATGCCCGATCGTGATGACACGCCGGTGACCCTGGTGGTGGGGCCGGCCGGCAGCGGCAAGACCCAGCTGGTGGCCTCGTGGGCGCATGACCAGGGCCCGGACGCCGCCGTGGCCTGGATCACGCTCGAACACGACGACGATCGATCAAGTGCCTTCTGGACGTATGTCGTGGCGGCGCTGCGTCACGCGGGGATTGCCGTCTCGCCGTCACCGGCCGTGCGCCCCGGGCCGGACGCGGTGGACCGGTCGTTTCTCGTCCGGCTGGCGGCGGAGCTCGCCGCGCAACCCGTTCCCCTGCTGCTGGTGCTCGACGGCGCGTCGGTGACCGGCGGCGAGTGCTGGGCCACGGAGCTGGAGTTCGTCCTGCGGCACGCCGGCCCGATGCTGAAGCTGATCCTGATCGGACGCTGGGATCCACCGCTGCCGTTGCACCGGTATCGGCTCGCCGGCCGGCTGGCCGAGATCCGCACCGGGGACCTGGCCTTCACCGTCGCGGAGGCCGAGGAACTCCTCACCCTGCACGGTGTCGAGCTGAGCCCGGCGGGGCTGGCCACGTTGCTGGAGCACACCGAGGGATGGGCGGCCGGCCTCCGGTTGTTCGCCATGGCCCTGCAGGACCAGCGCGACGCCGACCGCCTCGTCGGCACCATCACCGGCAAGGATGCCGGCGTCGCCGCATACCTCGTCGACGAGGTGCTCCGGGTGCAACCGCCGCACGTACGGACCTTCCTGCTGGAGACGAGCATCCTGGACACCTTCACGCCGGAGCTGGCGGAGGCCGTGACCGGACGGGGTGACGCCCGGCGGCTACTCGTCCACCTGCATCGCCACAACGCCTTCGTCCAGCCGGTCGCGGAGTATGCCGCGGCATACCGGTTCCATCGGCTCTTCGCCGAGCTGCTGCGCGCTCAGCTGCTGTGCGAGAATCCGCAACGGACCGCCGCGCTGCACAGCCACGCGGCGCGCTGGCTGGCGGACCGCGGCCAGACCGTCGACGCGATCGGCCACGCCATCGAGGCGCAGGACTGGTCGACGGCCGCCACCATCGCTGTCGACCACTACGCGGTCGGCCAACTCGTGATCGAAGGACGCCACGGCCGGCTGGGCGCCATATTGGCGCAGCTCCCGGAGGACTGCGACAGCGCCGAGGCCGCCATCGTGTCGGCGGCCCTGGCCCTCGCCGACGCATCGGACGATCGGTGCGCGCTTCAGCTCGCCCGCGCGCAGGATCTCGTCATCCGCCGCGACTGGGAGTACAGCCAGGCGCTGGCGCTGGCCGATTCGATCCTCGGTGTGCTGCTCGCCGCCGCGCGGGCCGATCATGCGGAGGTGCTGCAGCTGAGCCCGGCGACCGAGCAGGCACTGGCTCAGACACCGTCCGAGGTGACAGCGGCACACCCCGAGTTACGCGCGCTGACCATGGCCGCCCGGGGAATCGCACACAGCTATGCCGGCGCCGTCGACGCGGCAGCGTCGTGCCTCACGGAGGTCGTCGGCGCGGCGGCCCCGGGCTACGAGGACCTGACGATCAGCTGCCGGCAGCACCTCGCGCTGATCGAGGCCCACCGGGGCCGGCTGCGGCATGCCGAGAGACTCGCCACCGAGGCCACCGACGATGCCGACCGGTGCGGCGTGGCGCCGGCCCGCTTGGCCCGGGTGGTCCTTGCCTGGGTGGCGCTGGAACGCGACGACACCGAGACGGCCGCGAACCACCTCCGGACCACCGATCCGCGGCGCCACGGGTGGGATGACGCCTTCGCCGCGGCCGCCTCCACCCTCGTCCAGGCGCGCCAGATGTGGATCCGCGGTGACCTGCGCGGCGCGATACGCCTGATCGAGCAGGCCCGGGCCACGGTCGGCGGCACGCTGCCCGCGTGGCTCATGCGCGAGCTGAGCGTCTCCCACGGGCGTCTGCTGATCGGTGCCGGACGCCCCGGCGAGGCGCTGGCCACGGTCGGGGAGTACGAGCGACCGCACCCGCCGGATGTCGCTGTGCTGCACGCTGAGGCCCTCGCCGCCGGAGGTGAGCCGGAACGGGCCGCCGAGATCCTCACGCCGGTCCTGGCCGACGCGGGGCTGCCCCCGGCGGTCTGCGTAGCCGCCTGGCTCGCCAGGGCGCGGATCGCCGAACAGCTGGGCGAGGCGGATGAGGCGCGCACTGCCCTGCGGCATGCCTCGCGCGCCGCTACTGCGCTGGGCCGGCGCCGCGACGTCGCCCTCGCGCGGGGTCGCCTGAGCGGGATCGCCGGCGACGACCTCGGCACCCAGCACCGGGCGTGGGCGGACGAGACGCCCGCCGCCGGCCGTCGCGCCGATCAGACACCGGCCCTCCACGAACTGGTCATCGTGGAAGCGTTGAGCCCTCGCGAGATGGAGGTGCTGCGGAGCATGGCGGCGCTGCTGCCCACCGAGGAGATCGCCGCGACGCTCTACGTGTCGGTCAACACGGTGAAGACCCACGTCCGCAGCATTCTGCGCAAACTCTCGGCGGCACGGCGCAACGAAGCGGTTCGCCGAGCCCGGTCGCTGGGGCTCATTCCCGACGTCACTCACCTGGGATGAGCCACCATGCCTCGCGATGGCACAGGCTGAGGGCCAGCCGGCAGAAGGAGGAGCACGATGGCCCCGTCACCGTCCTCGGCGGACATCGCATCGGCGTACGAGGAGGCGATGCGAGAGCTCATCGCGCTGCGGCGGGATCGGGTCGTGCTGACACGCAAGCTGAGATCCGATCGTCAGCTGCGACCGTGGCAGGTCGAGCTCCTCAAGCTGCAGCGCTACCTCGAGGACGAGGGCCTCCGGATGATCGTGCTCTTCGAGGGGCGGGACGCGGCCGGCAAGGGCGGCGCGATCCGTCGGGTCACGCGATACATGAACGAGAAGCACTACCGGGTCGTCGCGCTCGGCCGGCCCACCGAGGAGCAGCGATCGCAGTGGTACTTCCAGCGGTACGTGGCGCAATTCCCGGCCGGCGGAGAGATCGTGCTGTTCGATCGGAGCTGGTACAACCGCGCGATGGTGGAACGGGTCTTCGGGTTCTGCAGCGGCCGGGAGTACCAGGACTTCCTGCGGGGTGTGACCGGATTCGAGAAGGATCTGGTGCGGCAGGGCACGGTGCTGGTGAAGCTGTACTTCAGCGTCACCAAGCAGACGCAGGCCCACCGCTTCGAGCGCCGGCTGACCGACCCGCTGCGCCGGTGGAAGCTCAGCGAGATCGACCTGCAGGCGCAGAACCGCTGGGACGACTTCACCGACCGCAAGTACGAGATGCTGCTGCGTACCAGCACGAAGGCGGCCCCCTGGCTCATCATCCGCTCGAACGACAAGCAGCAGGCCCGGCTGAACACCATGAAGGTCATCCTCGGCGCGGTCGACTACAAGGAGCGGAATCCCGACATCGACTTCGTGCCCGATCCACGGATCGTCGTCCCGGGCCGGGAGGAGATCGCCATGATGCAGGCCGAGTTCCGGCGCAACGGCAGGTTCACGGGATGACGAATCGGCGGACGCGGCGAGGAGGCACGGCTCATGCTTGAGGCGTCATACCAGGTCAGGGTCTCCGGGGTCATCCCGGCCGAACTGCTGGCGGAGCTGCGCGACCTGACCGTCAGCGTGGAACCGCCCGAGACGGTGTTGCACGGGTCGCTGCCGGATCAGTCCGCGGTCGTGGGACTCATCTCGCGCATCCACGGACTCGGGCTCCGCCTCATCGAGGTGCGGCGGCTGCCCAACGACGAGGATCCGCCGTCGCCGCCGGATCCGGCGCGCTGAGCCGGGTCCGGCGGCATGGAGCAGGGGGCGCCGCGGCGACCGGCGCGACACGGATACGCCCTCGTCCTGATGCTGATCGTCGCGACCTACGGGCTGGCGCTGGTGCCCGGCGAACGGTGGCTGCCGACCGTGCTGCTGGTCCTGCAGACCGGCACGGTATGGCAGGCGCTGCGGGTGTCCCGCGCCCGTCCCGTGGTCCGGGCCGCTTCCGCCGCCGTGGTCGCGCTGGCCCTGGTGACGGCGGCGTTCGCCCCGTTCGCCCCCGGCACCGCGCTCACCGGGCTGACCTTCCTGGCGGCCGGCGGCCTCTATCTCGTCGCGCCCCTCTCGATCGTCCGCGACCTCGGTGTCCACCGCCGGGTCGATCGGGAGACGATGCTCGGGGCGCTGGCCGCATACCTGCTCATCGGCATGGCGTTCGGCTTCGCGTACGCCTGCCTCGCGGCCTTGCAACCGGGCCCGCTGTTCGGTGACGCCGGCGATCCGGCGCTGCCCCAGGCGCTGTTCTTCAGCTTCGTCACCATGACCACGACCGGCTACGGCGACCTCGTACCCGCGACCAACCCGGCGCAGAGCATCGCCGTGCTGGAGGCCCTGATCGGCCAGCTCTTCCTGGTGACCGCGGTGGCCAAGGTGGTGGAGAACTGGCGGCCCCGTGGCTGGCGGCACACCACCGAGGACTCCGGCGAGGCCGGCGGGGCGCACTGACCGCGGCGATCACAGGTTCGGCCGGGTCGCCTGCCGCAGGCCGTCCCGCTCACCGTAGCGCTCCAGCCAGCGCACGAGCTGGTCATGCACGGCATCAGCTCCGGTCAGCTCACCGTCGACCGGCCACGCCCTGGGATGGATCAGCACCGGGCGGTCCTGCCAGCCGCCGAGACCACCGTGGCAGCCGATCAGATCCTCGAAGGCGGCGACCTCCTGGGTCACCGGGTCGTACACGCTGTTGACGACGATGTCGCCGGTATGCCGCAGCTCGTCGTGGCGGCGCAGGTCGGCGGCGGCGGCCGGGCCGAAGCCGGCCAGCGGGTCCGCGCCCTCGACCCGGTCGCCGCGCAGCAAGCGGCGGCCCGCCCGGCCCAGCACCACCGGCCCGAGGCGGCGCGACCGGACCATGATCCAGCCGACACCCGGATGGTCGACGAGCCCGGTGAGCAGGTGCGGGTGGCGCTCCTCGATCTCCTCCATGGTCACCCGGCCCGGCCGACGGGCAAGATAGACCAGCCCGAGGTTGCCCGACGCGGCCACCACGATCTCCGGTCGCGGCGGGACCGGCGCGTCCGGGGCCGGCTGCGCCGCACCCCGGACCAGCTCGTCCCTCAGCACCCGGGCCCGCCCGGCATGCTCGTCGTTCCCGTCGGCCGCGACGGCCGCGCCCGGGCCGGAACTGAGCCGCTGCACCAGCTCCTCCAGTGAGGTGCCGTAGCGCTGGACGAACGTCGCGCCCTGGCTCTGGCCGTGGTCGGAGACGACGACGAACCGATACGGGCGCGGCGCGGCCAGCGCAACCGCCTCGAGCGTGGCGAGCACGTCGTCGATGCCCTCGAGGGCGGCCAGCGCCTCCGGGCGGGTCGGCCCGGCGTGATGCGCGATCTCGTCGTAGTCGACGAAGTCGCAGTAGACGACCGGGGCACCCCGCATGACGTGCTCCGCGACGATCGACAGATTGAGGTGGCGCAGCAGCGCGTTGGTCAGCCCGCGCAGCAGCACGTACGAGGCGGTCCGCGCGGTGCGCGGACGGACCCGTCGCAACCGCTGTCTCCTGGCCTGCCGCAATTCCTTGACGATCTCCGCGGCGGTCAGGAACAAGGACCGGGTGAGGCCGAACGGGTCGAGCAGGTAGACGGCGACGTAGCGGGCCGGACGCCCGGACGCCCCGCGCCTCCCGATCGTGCTCATGGTCAGCAGGCTGGTCGGCGCATCGCCGGAGAAGACGTTGCTGACACTGACGCCGCCGTCGGCGAGCAGGCCGCGGCCGTCGGAGAGCCGGGACTCGACCAGCGCGCTGTCACGCGGCCGGTTGGTGACGACGAAGCGGCCGGAGTCCTTCTCGAACCACCGGAAGGCCGGTACCTCGGCACTCGCGCCGTGCAGCAACCCGGCCTGGCTCGCGGGGGTGGTCGCGGGCAGCTGCGCGTGCCACTCCACCAGGGTGTGGCTGCCCTCGCGCAGCCACCTGGCCACCGTCGGCAGGGTGCCGGCGGCGAGCGCCCACCTGGCCAGCGGCGCGGACAGCCCGTCGATCTGGATCAGCACCACACCCGGCACGTCGCTGGCGGTCGCGGCCCGCCGGGCACGGCGGTTGACCCGCAGCAGATGCCGCACGACCATGGCCGGCTGACCAGCGGTGACGGCCCAGAGTCCGGCGCTGACCAGGCCGGCGTACACCCAGGAGGCCCAGAAGACGGTCGAGAAACCGGCGACGTGCAGGCCCGGAGTCACCGACAGCGCCACATAGACGAGCAGCGCCTGGCCCAGCAGCCAGCCGCCGAGCACGCCGGCCCAGCCCACCCGGGTGAGCAACACGGCCGCCGCCGGGCGCAGGGCCGCGCCGAGCAGCCCCAGTACGATCGCGGCGAGCAGAACAGCTCCGCCGCTGCTCGCCGAGATGCCCGGCACGACGGCGACCGTGACGGCCAGCGCAGCCCAGCAGAGCAGCACCACGATCACCACTGTGGACGCCCGCGAGGTGCGCCGGGGCATCGCCGCGCCCGCGCTCACGGCGTACGACCGGTGATCACGTCCTCGCCGGGACCAGGCCCGCCGGATGACCGCCGAAGCCGCGCGGCCGCCGCCGGTTCGCCGCCGGCCGAGGCGTCGGGCGCCCGGCTGCGCGCACCGTACCGGGCGGCTCCCGGACCGGCGCTGACGCCATGAGCCACGACGCTGAGCAGCACAGTCAGCACGATGGCGGCGACCGCCGGAGCGGCGCTCTCGCCCAGCTCCTCCACCGCCAGCAGCGCGAAGACGACGGAGGCGAGTCCCCGCGGGCCGAACCAGCCGACGAACGCCACGGTCCGGCCGCCGAGCCGGGCACCGATCAGGCTCAGGGCGACCGGGATCATCCGTACGGCGGTCAGGCTCAGCACGGCGTACAGCAGCAGCGCGAGGTCGACCCGGCCGTAGAGCAAGGGCACCGCGAACGCGCCGAACAGCAGCCAGACCAGCAGCGACGCCAGACCGGCCGTCTCCTCCACGTAGAACACCTCGCGCGGACCGCCCCGGCCGGCGACGTGGCCGAACGCGATACCACCGGCGAATGCGGCGACGAACCCGTTGCCGTGCCCCGCCACGGATGCCGCGTACGCGACGAGGGCCAGCGCCAGCACGGCGGGTCCGGCGAAGCTGTCGTCCGTCCAGCCGCGCCGGCCCGCCGCCCGCAGCAGCCGGCCACCCGTGGCACCGACGGCCCCGCCGATCAGCGCGCCGCCTACCAGCTGCAGGACGGCCGTCAACGCGTTCGCACCCGCGTGGCCGGGAGCGGACGCGGCACCGGCGAGCGCGACCAGCACGACCGGGGTGACGATACCGTCGTTCAGCCCGCTCTCCACGTTGAGGATGCGCCGGACCCGGGCCGGCACCGCCGGATGCGTGATCACGACAGCGCCCAGCGCGGCATCCGTGGGTGCGAGCGCGGCTCCGATGAGCAGCGCGTACCAGGGCAGCGAGGCGCCGAGCAGCAGCCAGGCGCCGACGGCACCGGCCACGACAGTCAGCGGCAGGGCGAGGCCGAGGAGCCGGCCGTACACCCCGGCGTCGCCGCGCAGCTCACGCAGGCCGACCCGAGACGCGTCGGAGAAGAGCACCCAGGCGAGCGTGGCCTCGGTGAGCACCGTGACCCCGGCGGCACCGGCGTCGGCGGGCAGGCTGTCCGCCAGCAGGATCCCGATGCCGACGAACGCCATCGGTGCGGTCAGGTCGGCACGCTCCAGCTTCGCCGAGAACGCCCCCCAGGCGAACACGACGGCCGCTATCAATGCCAGGGCGCCCGAGGTCACGCCTCATATCTCAGCGCGGGACACCGGCCGGCCGGATCGTCCGGGGCGAATGACGGATACCCGGCGCCGTGGCCGGCAGCGCGGCTCGGGCGGCTCGTTCACCCGCGCTGGATGAGGCACCGCGGCCCGTACGGCGACGACGCTCGACCCGGAGCGGCCACCGTGCCGCACGGACGAGGAGGGACCCGATGACGGCGATGTACCAGTCCGCGACTCCCCCGTCGCGACCTAGGGTCAACGCGGGCCGGCTGTGGGCCGGCGGCGCGGCGACGGGGGTGGTGGCGGCGCTCATCGCCGTCGTCGGGATCCTGGTGGGCCGCGGCTTGTTCGGCGTCGACGTGCTCGCGCCGAAGGGCGCCGGAGTGTGGGGCGACGCCAGGACCGGGTGGTACGCCCTCGGTGCCGCGACGCTCAGTCTGGTGGCAACCGGGTTGATGCACGTGCTGCTGCTGTTCACCCCGCGCCCAATGCTCTTCTTCGGGTGGGTCATGACACTGGCGACGGTGACGGCGATGCTGGCGCCGTTCGTCACGGAGCAGGACTTCGGCTCCCGATTCTTCACCGCGGGCCTGAACTTCTTCCTCGGCGTGGCCATCGGGTCGCTGGTCGCGGGCTCCGCGCACGCGGCCATGCGCGCCGCTCCGGTCCCGCCGGCACCACGGCCCTACCGCTGAGACGTCCGATATCCGGGGTGAGCACAGAACGGATTGCGCATGACTGCCAGCGAACAGGTCTCCGCGGACGCGGCCGAGAAGCACGGCGACGGCACCGACGACCCGCTGCGGACCGACGAGCTGGCCCGGTTGCGCGCGGAGGTGTCCGCCCTGCACGCGCGGCTCGACACCCGCGGCCGGCGCACCGCGGCGGTCACCGCGCTGCGCCGGGTCTCGGCCGCCGTCCTCGTCGCCATCACCGCGTTCGCACTCGTCGCGAGCGTGGTCGGGGTGTGGGCGGCCACCACCGTGCTGGACACGGACCGGTGGGTCGCGACCGTGGCGCCGCTGCCGCAGGACCCGAAGATCGCCACGGCGGTCGCCGAATACACCACGACCCAGGTGTTCCAAGCCATCGACGTCGAGCAACGGCTGCGGTCGGTGCTGCCGCAGCAGGCGGCGTTCATCGCCGGACCGCTCGTCGGGCAGCTGCGTGGCGCGGTCCGCTCGACGGTCTCGAACGTCCTGCGGAGCGAGCGCTTCGCCGGCATCTGGGCGGAGCTGAACCGCCGGGCACACCAGCGCGCCCTGGCCATCATCAACGGCAACAGCACCGTCGTGGTGGGACGCGAGGACCGCGTCGACATCGACCTGCTGCCGCTGATCAACCAGGTCCTCAAAGAGCTCAGCACCCAGCTGCCGACATTGTTCGGCAGGCAGATCTCGCTGCCGGATCTCAGCAGCGGCGCCATCCCCGACAACCTCCGGGTACGGGTCCAGGACGCGCTCGGGGTGACGCTGCCGGAGAACTTCGCCCGGTTCACCGTCTACGACTCGGGCCAGCTGTGGGCCGCTCAGCAGGCCGTCGCGGCGGCCAAACGGGACCTCATCCTGGCGGTGGTCGGTACCGTCGTCCTGTTGGTGCTCGCGCTGGTGGTCTCGCCCACGCGCCGCCGTACGCTGCTGCAGCTCGGTCTCTGGCTGGTGGTCGGCGCGGTGGCCGTCACCGCCGCGCTGCGCGCCGTCCGTGCCCAGTTGCTGTTGGAAGTACCGGCCGGGGTCTATCGCGACGGGGTGGCGGCGGCACTGACGAGTGTCTTCGGGCCGCTGCGGACCCGAGGCGTTCAGCTCATCCTGATCGGCGCGGCCCTGGCCCTGGTCATGTATCTGATCGGGCCGGGCCGCGGACCGACGTGGCTGCGCCGGCGGCTCGCCACCGGGCTGCGCACCACGGGCCGCAGGGCCGGCGCCGCCGGTCGCGCCGTGGCAGCGCACGGGCCCGGGTGGACCGCGGATCATCTGGACGCCATGCGGGTCGGCGGGGTCGTCGTGGCCGCCGCGGTGGCGTTGCTGCTGTCGTCGTGGACGTCGTTGCTGGTGATCGCGCTGGTGCTGGTCGCCTACGAGGTCGCGGTCACGGTGGTCGCGCGATCGGGCCGAGCGCGCTCGGCGCCTCCGAACCTGGACGCGGACGGCACCGCGGTCGGCGTGGGCTGACGGGTGGCGTCGTGCGCGCATCGCCCACCGATCCGGCAGCCCGGTCACGGCGGGCAAGGTCGGCGCACGAGGTGCGCGAGGCCACGGCGGCGGGTATCTACGGGATCATCGTGAGCGCGGCCGTCCTGGCGACCTCGCACGCGCCGACGGCGTCGGCCACCGCCGTCACCGTGCTGGTCACCCTCGGCGTCTACTGGGCGGCCGAGCGCTACGCCCGGATCCTGGCCGAGCGCATCCACGAGGGTCACCGTCCCCGGTGGGACACCGTCCGGACCCAGCTGACCAGCGGCCTGGAGATGATCACCGCCTCGCTGCTACCGCTCGGCGTGCTCGTCGTGGCCCGGCTGATGGGCATGTCTCTCCGTACGGCGGTCATCGCGGCGCTGGGGTGCAGCACCGTCCTGCTCTGCCTGGCCGGCTGGCGGATCGGCCGGTACGGCCGGCTCTCCGCCCTCGAACAGGTTCTCTCCTCCGCGATCGCCGGGCTCTTCGGCGCCGCCATGATCCTGCTGAAGGCGCTGCTGCACTGAGCCGCGCGCCGGGTCACCCGAGCGGGATGAGGCGCCTGGCGGGGCATCGCAGCACAGTGGTGCCACGGAGGACCGCATGGAGAACCGGCTCTGCATCCGAGGCAATGCTGTCGCACCCATCTTGTTGATGTTCCCGCTCGGCCTGCTGGCGGTGGCGGTCGTCCTTGACGTGTCGCACCTGCTCGGGGGGCCACGGATCATCGGCACGCTTGCCTACTGCACCGTGGTCCTCGGACTGGTGGGCGGGATGACGACGGCATTCGCGGTGCGGATCGGCGAGCTGACCACCGGAGGCCGGGCGGCGACACGTCGCTTCCTGCTCGACGCCGCCGTGCTCGTCGTCTTCGCGGTGGTGCTGCTGCTGCGCATGCGCACGCCGGAGCGCACCGTCGGGCCCGGCCTGCTGCTGGTCGAACTCGTGGGCCTGAGCATGGCGGTGGTCGCCGGCGTGGCCGGTGCCGCGCCACCGAGCGTCCGGCGGGCGGACGGCGCCGCGACCGTACGGCTGGCGCAGCTCCTCGACGATCACGAGTGGAAGAGGTGACCCCATGACGGCCAATCGCATCATCGCCCGGGAGCGCATCGTCGCTGCCCTCGATGTGCTCCGCGGACGCCGACCCCGGTTCGACTACGGCCTGCTGCTCATCGTGCCGTTCGTCGCGGCGGCGGGCGGAGTCCTGATCTCCCTGATCATCGAGGACGCGGTCGAGCGTCGCCGGGCCCGCGGGATCGCGCGTTCATCCGGGGCGGACGAGGCGCTCGCCAGCACCCCGACGGAAGCTGAATCCGCTGGCCAGAACCAGTGACCCTGGTCCCGACACCCGCCCGGGACGGGGTGTCGGCCCACGATCGGAGCAGGCGATGACGACCTTCACGGTGTGGAAGTTCGAGGACCCGGATGGTGCGGACCGCGCGGCGGCCGTCCTGAAGGACGCGGCGGCGGAGCGACTGGTCAGGATCGACGACCATGCGGTGGTCCGCTGGCCGGTCAACGCCCCGCGACCCACCGTCGAGCACGGGCACGACGAGACCAAGCACGGCGCCGGTTGGGGCGCGCTCTGGGGGTTGATGGTCGGCACGCTGTTCCTCGTCCCGGTCGTCGGCGGCGTCGCGGGTGCGGCGCTGGGCGCGATCAGCAAGGCGACGCAGGACTCCGGCATCACCAAGGAGCAGCTGGAGAAGATCCGTACCGAGGTCACGAGGGGCACCTCGGCGCTCTTCCTGGTGACCGAGCACGGTGATCTGGACCGGCTCGGCGAGCGGTTCCACGGCCGGAACAGCACATTGATCGCGACGAACCTCACCGAAGCGGAACAGGAAGTGCTGTACGAGACCTTCGGCGGCAGGTGACGGTGCCCGGGTCACACCCGTGCCCGGTGCGCCGCGCGCAACGCCGCGCTCAGTCCCGCGATCGCCCGGGCCACCTGGGCGATCCCGGCGCAGACCAGCACCGCGCCGCCGATGGCGACCAGAGCCGCCGGATCGAGCCCCGGCCGGATCAGGCCGATGACGGCGGCCACTATCAGCGCCGAACCGACGAAGACGTACAGGTTGCCGAGGTCCGCCGCGGCCTCTCCCGCGGTCAGGAGGGCCTCCAGCAGCGCGTTCACCATCCAGCCGAGGGCGGTGACGACGAGCAGCAGCACCACCGAGGCGGAGATGTCGCGCAGGCACAGGACGCCGGCGATCGCGGTCAGGACGCCGCAGAAGACCCCGATGATCCGGTACAGCTCCGGGTAGCCGGGCACGACCAGCAGCAGACCGGCCCGGATCGTGCCGGTCACCACGAGGTTGAGCCCGAACAGGAGGCCGATCACCCGGAACGTGGCTGACGGCCAGGCGAGGGCGGCCGCGCCGGCGCCGATCATCAGGACACCGGCCGCCAGCCGCAACCCATGGCGGCTACCGAGGACGTCCAACATGCGTCTCACCTCCGGATCCGCGGAACAGGCGGCCGGCGGTGCTGTCGTCGCGGGTGACGACCTGGCCCAGCACCGCGGTCAGGAGCAGGCAGAACGCCATGACGTACAGCCAGCTGATGTAGGTGAACGCCAGTCCGATGGTGCCGTAGCGGTCGTAGCTCGTCTGCAGCGCGCGGGGTAGATAGACCCCGCCGGCCGGACGCACCGCCAGCATGGCCAGGGCAAAGGCCAGACCGCCCGGCACCAGTGCGCGGGCCGGCACCGCACGGCTCAGCAGCAGGACCGGCAGGAGTACAGCGACGGTGCAGTCGGCCGCCAGCAGCAGGGCGCCTGAGCACAGCCGGGGCCGCGGCAGCTCGGCGGTGAGCGCACCGGTCAACCGCGAACCCACCAGCAGCGCGGCCACCACCAGGACGGCGAGCAGCCACCGCCATGCGGCCCGCGGCCCACCCGGCAGCCGCGGCACCTCCCACACGCTGCCGTAGGCACGGGCGAGAGCGCGCGCGAGTCCGGTGGACGACAGCAGCACCACGACGATTCCCACCGCTCCGAACGCGCTCAGTTCGCCGTCCAGCAGAGCCTCGTCGATCAGCTGCAGAGATGACGCCGGCACCCGGGCCAGGGCGGCGAACCGCGCGACCTGATCCGCGCCGAACACCGTGCCGACCATGATGAGAATCGGGAACAGCGAGGTGAAGGCCTGGGCGGCCAGCGTCATCGCGCGGTCGAAGATCTGCACCCGGACCAGCCCCGCAGCGGTCCGGAAGAGGATCCGCCCGGCCGGCCGGTGAGCGATCCAGGCAACCGGCGGGCGTAACCGCTCGGGCAGTGCCACCAGCAGCCGGGCGGCAACCTGTGCCTCACCGCCGCCGGCATCGGGCGGGAAAGCCACCGGATCACCGCGGTTCCGTGACCGGCGCGCGCGCGACGCGGCGGCGGTCACCGGCCGGTCCGGCGCAGATGAGCGAGTCGATCCAGCGCGTCCGGGGGTCGATGTCGACCAGAAGTCCCTTGGTCAACAGACTCAGCGGAATGGCCAGCAGGGCGCCCAACGGCCCGAGCACCCAGGTCCAGAACACCAGCGACAGGAAGGAGGCGGTGGCGGACAACCCCACCGCGTCCCCGACGACCTTCGGCTGGATCACCGACTGGATGACGAAGTTGACCACGCAGTACAGCCCGATGACAGTCGTCATCAGCTGTGCGCCGCCCTCCAGCAGGCCGAGCAGCGCCGGGGGCACCAGACCGACCACGAATCCGATGTTCGGGATGTAGTTGGTGATGAACGACAGCAGTCCCCAGAGCAGCGGCAGCGGGATGTCCAGCGCCCACAGGACCAAGGTGTCGGTGACCGCCACGATGATCCCGAAGATCGTCGAGACGAGCAGGTACCGCCGGGTGCCGCCGGCGAACGACCGCAGGGCGCCGACTACCTCCGGGCGCTGCAGGGCGGCCCGGCTCAGCCGGGCCGGGAAGCTCACGGCGTCCAGGCACAGGAACAGCAGAACGGCGAGCAGGAAGAAGGCATTGGAGGCGGTGGCCAGCAGGCCGCCGAGGAGTCCCTGGACCAGATCGGTCACCGCTCCCGACTGGATCGGACCCGTCAGATCGCCGGCCCGCTGTGCGTCGACGCCGAGGCCGGTGAGCGCGCGAGACGCGTCGGCGCGCAGATCGGCGAGCTGACTCTGATACTGCGGCAACAGGGCGAGAAGGCGGGTGATCGATGCCGCGAGAGCGACCCCGAGGGTCGCCAGAACCAGGTAGACGGTGCCGACGAGGGCCGCGGCGGCCACCCACGCCGGCGCGCCGCGGCGGATCAGCCAGGTGCCGAGCGGACTGGCTGTGACGGTGAGCATCAGCGCCAGCAGCACCGGGGCCAGGATCTCCGCGAAGATCCGCAACCCGGCCACCGCCACCACCGCTCCGGCCAGCCCGAGCAGCACGATCAGCCCGCGCGGCAGGCCGATCGTGCTGTCGCCGACGCCGGTGGCCGGACGGCCCGCGCCGTTGCCGTGCCCCCGCACGCGCAGCGCCGGCCGCCCGTACCTCATCGCATTCCGGCCCACCGGTCCTCCCCCATCCGCATCCGGCGGCTTCCCGCGAACGGATCAGGCTTGCCCGGTCTCGCGGCCGTGCACGGCGAGCGCGTAGATCACCAACACGTCCATCGCGATGATGATCGTGCTCCAGATCGGGTACGCGGACAGGAACGCGATGTTGACCAGGGCGCTGACCACCGCGATCACGATGCCGAGCACCCGTGCCCACATCTTTCCGACCATGACGCCGATGCCGGTCGCGATCGCCACCAGGCCGATCAGCAGATGGGTCCAGCCCCACGCCGTGTAGTTGACCTCGATCACCAGCCCCTGGGGACTGACCAGGTAGTAGTCGTCCTTGAAGAGCGCGACGATGCCCTGGATGAGCTGAAATCCGCCCACCATCTCCATCATGATGCCGCCGAACAGCACCACGCCGACCCACGCTGTCGGCCGGGAACGGCTGGGCACCTCGTAGGCTTCGTCCGCGCTGTAGGACTCCGGTCGCTGGGCGCCTGTCGTGCTCTGCTGTGTGTCCGACATGTGCATGTCACCTTTCGTCTGTCAGATGCGGCGCCGGGGTGCCGGCGCCTGCGGGAGGTCACTGATCGCCGCGGCCAGGAAGGGACCGACCACTTTCATGCGGTCGTCCGTGGCGGCGGCGACCTCGATCCAGGCACCGTCCCAGACCCTCAGCACCACACCGATCGGTCGCGTTCCGCACAGCCGTGGAGCCTCGAAGAGCAGGTTGTGCACGCCGTCCACCAGCGGCTGGGTGCGCAGCGGGAGCGTCCGGGCCAGGACCGGACCGCGGCGGACGATCAGGACGTCCTCGTCCCACATCGCCCACATCGGCCGGGACCAGTGCCGGCGCAGCGACGGCCAGAGCGCTGACCGGTGACCCAGGAGCCGCAGCCGGCACCGGAACGCCACGTCGGACTCCTGGAATCGCCGGCGGCTGCGCCTCGCCACCAGAACGATGACCAGCACCACGAAGGAGGTGCCGAGAACGAGCGATGTCAGCACGACCGAGCTCCTTCCGCGGGGTGTCCCGGGCAAATGTTTCGCGTCGCCGGGCTACCTCGCGCCATCCGCCACGAGTGAGTTCGTCCTCGGGGATCCGGACGGCCGGCTCAGATCAGGCCCAGTGAACGGGCACGGCGCACCGCCTCGTTGCGGCGGGACGCGGACAATTTGCGCAGGATGCTGCGCACGTGGGTCTTGACCGTGTTGATCGACACGAACAGCCGGGCGGCGATCTCCTCGGTCGGCAGCATGGCGGCGATGCCCTGCAGCACGTCCATCTCGCGCCGGCTCAGCGGTTCGACCAGGACCGGGCCGTGATCCACCAGACGCGACCGGCTGCCGCTGCGGGCGGCATCCTGCAGCACCCGGTGCTGCTCGACGAGTTCGTCGTTGTCGCGCAACAGCCGGCGCAGCTGGGCCCAGACCTGGTGCACGGCACGCCGTTGCGCCTCCGGGATGGCGTGCCGAAGCGCCTGTCCCAGCGCCCTGCGCGCGTCCGCTACGTCCCCGTCATGTGCCGCCACTGTCGCCATGACGAGCCAGCCCTCGACGGCCACCGGCGAACGCAGGCCCGCCGCACCGAGGACCGGCTGGAGCACCTCCCGGGCGCGCGGAGCGTCGCCGCCGGCGATCAGCGCCGCGGCGTGCGTCACCTGGACGCTGGGCAGCTCCGGCTCGGGCAGGTCGTCTACCAGCCGGAGCGCGTCGCCGGGCCGGCCCATGGTGATCATCAGCCGGGCGCGCGCCAGGACGATCTCGCAGGCCAGCCAGCGCTGCGTTCGTGGTCCGTCCCCGGCGTCGGTGTCCTCGAGGAGTTTCGCCGCGCCCCGCAGTTCACCACGGGCCTGCAGCCGTCGCGACTTCACCAGCGCCATGGCCGCCCTGGTCAACGGGGCAGTGTCGGGCCGGCAACGCTGGTCGGCGATGCGCAGGTGATGTCCTGCCCCGTCGACGTCGTACCGTTCCATGGCCACCCAGGCCAGAGCGACGTGCGCGGTGACCGGCTGGCGGGCCGGTGGCACGCCGCATCGCTCCGCGAGATCGAGGGCCTCCTCGGCGAGCCGCTCGGCGTGTCCGAGACGTCCGCAGTGGGCCTCGATGAGAGCCAGATGTTCGAGGCATTCCATTCGGGGCGTGGGGGAGCCCACTGGATCTTGAGCGAGGGCGCGGGTGAAGGCCACCGCCGCGGCATCGACGGCACCCTGGCGACTTTGCGCCCGGCCCCGGGCCGCCAGCAGCAGCACTGTCAGCTCCGGATGTCGGGCCAGCTGGTCGGCGGGCACCTGGGTCATCGCCTGTTCGGCCGCTGAACTGCAGGTGAGGACCTGCTCCTCGGTGCCGCAGGCGTCAGCGAGCAGGGCCCGCAGCAACAGGTCGGACAGCGCCACGGCCGGGCTGGTGCCCCCGGCGTCCGCCCGGTCGCCCTGCCGCACCCGCCGTAAGTGCTGGGCGCAGTCCTCGGCGGCGCCGTCGGACAACGCCAGCGCGCCGGCCACCAGCGCCGCTTCCGGGGTGTCCCGGTCGAGGGGGAGGTCGTACAGGAGCGTGCCGAGCCGGCCGGCCCGGCCCTCGATCAACAGACGGCCGAATGCGTAGTGCTCGGTGACGACCGTGGTAGCGGTGTCCCAGTCGGCGGCTTTGACCGCGTGGCCGACCGCCTCGGCGGTCTGCGCCCGCTCGGCGAACCAGGCGGCGGCGCGGCGATGCAACGGACGCAGCCGCTCGGGCGCGACGCACTGCAGCTGGGCGAACAGCAGCTCGGCGAAGAGCCGGTGGAAGCGGTACACCGTCGAGAACTCGGCGGTCGGCTGGACGAACGCATTGCGCCGTTCCAGCTCGGCGAGGATCCCCCGGGCGTCGGCCCGGCCGCTGACCGCCTCGGCAAGCTCGGCGGTGAAGGTGTCCAGAATGCTGATGTCCAGCAGGAACGACCGCACATGTGCGGGCTGTGTCCGCAGCACCTCGTCGAAGAAGTACTCGGCTATCGTCGCCTCGTTGCCGGTGATGGTGTCGACCACGCTGTCCGCGTCCTGCCGGCCCTGCAACGCCATCGCGAACAGTCGCAGGCCCGCCGCCCAGCCCTCGGTGTGTTCCAGCAGCGAGGCCAACTTCGCCGCGCTGAGGTGGACGCCGTGCAGGCCGAGGAGTTTGTCGGCCTCTTTCGCGGTGAAGGCCAGGTCCGCGCTGCGGATCTCGAGGAGCCGGCCGGAGAGGCGATACCGGTGCGTCGGCAGAGGCGGGTCCCAGCGGCCGATCAGCACCAGTCGAAGCAGCGGAGCGGTGTGGCGCAGCACGAACTCGAGCTCGGTCGCCCACCGGGTGCCGACCAGGTCGGAAACGCCGTCAAGGACCAGCAGCGCGGGCCTGCTCAACCGCGTCAGCTCGGCCGCGAGCCGGACCAGAAAGGACCGGTCCACCGGCGTGGCGACGGTCGACGACGCGAGCGACAGCGAGATCTCCAGTCCGGCGTCGCGCAACGCCTCCACGACCAGAGTCCAGAAGGGACAGGCTTGGTCATCATCCTCCAAAGTGATCCACGCCACAGCGCCGGACGCCTTCACGTCGGTGACCCAGGAGGCCACCAGTTGCGTCTTACCGCTTCCCGGCGGTCCCACGACCACAGTCACCGGTGCGTCGCTGCGACGGAGCGCATCCACCAGCCGGGGTCGAGTGACCACAAAGGGCGGGCGATCGGGAATAGCGAATCGAGACTTCAGCAACGGATCCGCGGTCGTCGCTTCGTTGGTCACCGACATCATGGCAAAGGGAACAGCACGCACGGGACCCCCTTCCGTGGGCGCAAATCAGAATCCCAGCTTCTCCATGCCACAGGAGTAGCACATCCCCCGGATCGGATAATCCGGCAATCCCGTCCTTCGCGGCGGATGGTGCGTCGGGTGCCGCAGCGGGATTCCTCCGACGTTCGGGGTTGCCGCGATCCGCCGTCCATGGCGGCGGTTGGGCACCCGGGTTCATCCGGCGGGCATGAGGCATCGGTGCGCGACGGCCGACCACACTGCCGGGATACCCCGCACCGACGGAGGCGACATGACCAGTCATGCCCGATACGCCGCTCCCGCGGAGGTGCCGGCGCCGGCCACGCCGTCCCGGTCGGCCGAGCGCTGGCTCGCCCGGCTCGCCTTCCTGCTCGCCGGCACCGCCACCGCACTGGTGCTGATCGTGGGCGTCCTGGTGGGCGTTCTGCTCCTGGCGGTAGCAGCCGGCGGCATGGCGGTCGGCTTGGCCGGCGCCTGGTGGTTTCTGACCCACCGCGGGCTGTGGCGCTGGTTCGCCGGAGCGCTAACGGTGCTGGCCCCGCTGGCTGTGGCGGTCCTGCTCGCCGGCAATCGCCAGATCAGAGTGGTGGTGGCCCTGGCGCTGCTGTGGACCGGAACCCTGGCAGCCGGGAGACGCGCCCTGGCCGCGTCGAGCACGGTGGCCGGCCCGGTGGAGTATGAGCGGCCGCCGCCACGTCACCCATTCTTGATCATGAATCCGCGTTCCGGCGGCGGCAAGGTGGAGCGGTTCGGGCTGGACGAGCGCGCCCGGTCGCTGGGCGCCGAGGTGGTGTTGCTGGGTGGGCCCGAGGAGACGGACGTGGCCGACCTGGCCCGGCAGGCGGTGGGCGACGGGGCGGACCTCCTCGGCGTCGCCGGCGGAGACGGCACCCAGGCTCGGGTGGCCGCCGTCGCGGCGCAGCTCGGCGTCCCCTTCCTGGTGATCTCCGCGGGGACCCGCAACCACTTCGCGCTCGACCTGGGGCTGGACCGGGATGACCCGGCGACGTGCCTGGACGCGTTGCGCGACGGGGTCGAGATCCGGGTCGACCTGGGGCGGGTGGGCGACCGAACGTTCGTGAACAATGCCTCGTTCGGGGCATACGCGGCGGTCGTGCAGAGCGAGGCCTACCGTGACGACAAGATCGGCACCGCCCTGGGCATGCTGCCCGACCTGCTGGTCGGGCACCGTGGGCCCCGGCTGCGCCTGCGGGCCGGCGGCACCGTCCGAACCGCGCCGCAGGCCGTTTTGGTCAGCAACAACCCGTACGGCTCGGACGACATCGCCGGGCTGGGCAGACGACCCCGGCTGGACGGTGGCGTCCTGGGCGTCCTGGCGGTCAGGGTGCGTGGGGCCGTCGACGCTGCCGGGCTCGTGCGAGGTCGCCGGTGGGCGTCGCAGTCGCTCACCGCCCTCACCGCGACCGAGGCGGTGGTGGATGCGGACGTGCCTTCGCTGCCGGTGGGTATCGACGGTGAGGCGGTCATGCTGCCGACTCCGGTGCACTGCACGATCCAACCCGCGGCGTTGCGAGTGCGAGTGCCCCGCGACCGGCCGGGTGTGCCGCCGCCACGACCGGAACTGGACTGGGTCCGCCTGCGCCGGCTCGCACTGTCCACCGGCCACCGCTGATGTCCGGGCCGAGGGTCGGTGGATCGCGAGGGCCGGCGACCCGGAAGCCACCGGCCCGGGCCGCATCGCCGGTTCGTCCCGATCAACGTCGTGGCGACGGGTCTGCCGGCTCACCCGCGTCCGGTGATCGACGGCCGGGTGCGCGCGTCCGGTCACCACCGCCCGGCTGGGAGCACACGCGCTCGAGTCGCACCCCGCGCTGATCGAGCTGGTGCAGCAAGAAGCGCAGTTCGTCGGTGGACAGACGCGCGTGAATGGTCGTGAATCGGGACACCGCCACGCAGTGCAGATCGGCGAAGACCGTCCGCAGGACCGGCCCGAGCAGGCCCTGTACATGTATCTCATAACGGACATTCATGATGTCGCATCTCCAGATCTGGTGGGTTCGCCGTGCGCATCTGCCCCGATGGTCCCCCCGTCCGCGGCGGCGCAGGTCATCCATGACGGGTGGACGAGCAGCAGGTGCAACCCGGAAGGATGTTGCAACGGCCCGCACATCCGTGATGCCCTGCGTGGGGCAAAGCAGTCAAGGTCCACATGAACGCGCTGGCCGTGGGTACCGCGAGGAGCCACCCGCCGCGCCGCGCGCCACCGAACCAGAATCCGCGCTGCGGCTCAGCGCCGGGTGACACACCCGCGCCCGGCGCGGAGCGGGTGCTCGCCGCACGAGGGGCTGTGAGACATGCCGAAGGGGGAGCATGGTGATGCGGAACGGTGAGCCGGACCATCGGGGAACGATTCCGCCGGCCCGCGCTGATGCGGTGCTGGCCTCGCCCAAACTGTCTCGCCCCCACGTCGAACGTTCCAGGCTGTACCGGCCGCGGCTGACCGAACTGCTGGACACCGGGGTGCGGCGGCTGGTGACCCTGGTCAGCGCGGGTCCCGGCTGGGGCAAGACCACGATGGTGTCGGCGTGGTCGGCGACCCAGCTCCTTCCCGTCGCCTGGCTGACGCTCGACCCGTACGACAACGATCCCCAGGTCTTCGCGACACACGTGCTCGCCGCACTGCGCTCGACGGCGGTCACCGCGACCGGACAGTCTCCCGGTGACTTCGACGCCCTGCCGGACGACAGCATCGGACACATCCGTGCCCTGAGCCGCCTGTTCAGCCAGCTTCGGGCTCCGGTGGTGCTGGTCCTCGACGACTTCGACGTGATTCACGACCGGCGGCTGATCCGGGACCTCAGTGGCCTGCTCCGCCCACCGCGAGACGACTTCCGGCTCGTCCTGATCAGCCGGTCCGAGCCCACTCTCCCCCTGCACCGACTGCGCGCGGCCGGTGAGCTGAGCGAGATCCGGGCGAGTGACCTCGCCTTCACCGCGGTGGAGGCGGCCGAGTTGCTGGCCGGCCAGGGGGTGAACCTGGCACCGGACGAGATCGGATTGCTGGTGCGACGAACCGAGGGCTGGGCGGTCGGCCTGCAGCTCGCGGCGTCGTTCGTCGCCGGGCCGGACGGCGGGTCCGTCGCCGATTTCACCGGCGACCTGCGCCCGGTCGACGACTACCTGTCCGAGGAGGTATTGGCTCGCCAGACTGCGCAGTTCCGGAGCTTTCTGCTGTACACCAGCATCTGCGAACATCTGTGCGGCGACCTGGCCGACGCGATCACCGGTGAGAACACCGGTCAGCGCACCCTCGAGGAGCTCGAGCAGGTCAACCAGTTCGTCGTCCGGCTGGACTCCCGGCCCTTCTGGTTCCGCTACCACCACCTCATCCGGGACGTGCTGCAGCACCATCTGATGGTGGAGGCCCCGGGGATGCTTCCCCGGCTGCATCGGCGAGCAGCGGACTGGTACGCCAAACACGATCTCATCATCGACGCCCTCTGCCACGCGGTCGCCGCGCAGGATTGGGCGTACGTCGGCCGGCTCGTCGTCGACGCCGCGCCGATGATCCTCTCTCGCGACCGTGGGCGCCTGGTGAAGGTTCTCGAACAGGTGCCCGCCGCGGAATTCGGCGGCACCGCCGAGTTGGTGTTGTGCGGGGCCATCCTGCAGTTCAACGCCGGTGACTACGCGGGCATCCGGGAACGCCTCGGTGAGGCTCGGGAACTGCTGACCGACCGGTCCGTCGCCGAGCGACGAGCCGTCGAGATCTCGATCCGGGCCCTGCGCGGGGCGGTGAGCCGGGTCGACGGCGACATGCCGGCGATGATCGACGACACTGTCGGCCAGCTCACCGCGCTCACTCACGTGCCGCTCGCGCGGCTGCCCGCGACATTGCAGTACCGGGCCATCGCGCTGAACAACGGGGGCGTGGCGCTGCTGTGGACCGGACGGCCCGAGGCCGCCGAGCGGTATCTCTCGATGGCGGTAGCCGCGGCGCACAACGTCGGCGTGGATCTGGTCGAAATCAACGCACTCGGTCACCTCGCGCTGCTCGAGGTGGTGTTCGGGTCGGTCCGCGAGGCCGACCGCCTGGTTCGTATCGCACAGGACAGGGCACAACAGGGCGGCTGGACGAACTCGCTGCAGGTGGTGGCCACGCACCACGCGGCGGCGCTCGTCGAGCTGGAGCGCGGTTGCCCGGGGCGTGCGGAACGGCCGCTCCAGCAGGGATTGCGCGCCCATCGCAGCGAGCCCGAAGCGGCACAGTGGAAGATATCGCTGGGCATCGCGGCGCGGCTGGCGATGGCTCAGGACCGGCTGCCCAGCGCGCGAGCGTTCCTGCGGGAGGCGCACCGGCAGCGGTATCCGAGGGCCCGGATCCCGACGATCGATCGTTGGCTGCTCGCCGCCGAGTCCGAGGCGGACCTGCGCTCCGGCCGGCCGGAGCTGGTGCGGCAGCGGTACGCCACCCCGGCCAGACGCGGCACGCTGACCCTGCCGGAACGCAACCTGCTGGTTCGCGCCGCGCTCGCCGGTCGTGACCTGGGCGAGGCACAGGCGTTGCTGGCCGAGCGGGGTTCACTGATGTCGGAAACAGTGGCGACGGTCGAGGCCCGGATTCTGGGTGCCCTGGTGTCCGAAGCCGCCGGTCGCGGGCTGGAGGCCGATGAGCTGCTGGCGAAGGCGATAACGATGGCCGCGCCGGAGGGGATCCGGCGCCCGTTCCTCGGCCTCGCCGGCGGGCGGCTCGGCCCGCTCATCGCCCGGCAGAGCCTGGTGACCGGCGAGCGCACCTCGTTCATCGCCGACCTGCTGCAGCGAATCGGCGGGACCGGGCCGATGGATGCCGCCCCGGGCCGCATCATGACACTCAGCCATCGGGAGACCGAGGTGCTGCGCTATCTACCGACCATGTTGACGGCCGCGGAGATCGGTGAGGAGCTCGGCGTGTCGGTCAACACGATCAAGGCGCACATGCGCGCGATCTATCGCAAGCTCGGGACCACACGGCGCCGGCAGGCGGTGGCCCGGGCCCGCGAGCACGGGCTCATCTAGGCGTCCCGCCCGTGCGCAGCGCCTTGGCCGCTCCGCCGTGCACGACCAGGGCGTAGATGGCGATGACGTCGAAAGCCACGACCAGCACGGTCCAGTACGGGTAGGCCGCCACGAATCCCAGGTTCACCAGCGCGTTCACCGCGGCGGCCAGCACGCCGATGGTCCGGCCCCACCCGTAACCGGTCAGCACGCCGTACGCACCGGCGACCAGCGCCACCCCCAGCACCAGCAGGGCGATCCCCCAAGCCGTGAAACTCACATCGACCGTCAGACCGGTGGCGGATGCGACATAGAAGTCGTCGTCCAGCAACGCGATCAGGCCCTGGGCGATATTGATCAGTCCCGCGGAGAGCATGATGATGCTGATGAACAGGACCCATCCCAGCCATGCGGTTGCCCTGGCGGCCAGCGGAGCCGGCGGCGCGGAGTGCGCGGCTGGACGTCCCGGCACCGTACGGGGCTGCTGCTCAGCTGCCATGGCGGGCCCCGTCTCCGCGATCCTGCCGGGTGTTCGCCGGCTGATGTCCGATGGTCATCATGTCCTCCTGGTGTCGGTGCGGCTACCGGGTCGCGCCGAGCCTGCTCGATGCGCCGGGCCTACCGCCTCATTCGGCTGGGATGATCGGCATCCGTGCGGCCGGCACGGTCCACACTGGATGGATAAGTTCATTCGCCAGGGATGAGGGTTCGGCCGCCGGCGTCTGGCTGACTGGTTGGTAGGCCGGCGACCGCAACCCGCGGCGCAGCGCCGGGCAGACCGTGGGGGGCTGTCCGGCGTCATCCAAGCGCGACCGTCCCGTAGTCAGCGGCGCGCTCCCCGGGTCCGAGTGCGAGAGGGCGCACCGTCGACCGGCCGGATGCCGGCCCGCCGCTGGGCGGGCCGGCATCACCCCGGCCACCTCCTCCCGCGCCACGATTGAGGTGGCACTTCGGGTCGCTATCCTGGCGGGGTACCAGTACCGTGTCCTCGTGTTCTCGCCCGGTGAACGGTGTCCTGCGCGGATCGAGCTCAGCGACTTCCAGATACTTTGGCTCAAGCGGCGTCCCTACGCGACGCAGCCAGTGCGCCCCGACCATGAATGCCAGCTGGAGTTTCGCCACAACGGTCCGCACGGCGCTCTCGGCCAGCAGTGCGACGACATCGAGTGGTGGGTCCGCTGGACCTTCAGCTCCTCGACGGTCGAACAGGTGACGGCATGTCCCGGAGTCCGCGACGAGCCCGACGAGCCCGGGGAGGACGACTCCTGCCTGCTGTTCGAGGGTCATCCCGGACGCCACTCGTTCGATCTGGGCCCGTGGTGACGGCGGCGAGCGTGCTACCGGCCCCGGCTGGGCCCGGCGGCGCCGAGCCAGCCGATCGACCGCGCCAGGGCTCGGAAGAGCGGATAGCCGCAGAGCACGCCGAGGGCGACCGCCACCATTGAGCCGACCGCGCCGAGCAGGTCCTCGGCGCCCCGCACGACGTCCCGGCTCAGATACTCGGTCACCCCGATCAGACTCAGCGCACCGGGAACGAGCAGCCAGAAGCCCGGAAGAAAGGACACCAGTGCGGGTGGCCCGGACGGCACCCGCTCCACCGCGTACGCCACGATGGTCAGCACTATCGCGCCGACGAATCCGCTGAGGTATCCGCCCAGAACGAGGCCGCCGAGGTACTGGCCGATCCAGCCCGCATAGAGCACGAGGCACAGCCAGCCCAGGGACCGCGGCGGGCCGGAATGCAACAGGTAGCTGCCGATGCCGACGATCAGGGCACCGATCCAGGACGCCCAGCCGCCGAGCGCGCCCGGGGCCGCCACGGTGAGGTCGGCCGCCGGCGTGCCCACCGCCTGCGCCGCACCGATGATCCCGAAGGCGAGCAGGAGCAGCTGCAGGGTGCCGGTCACCAGGCGGCTGGAGCCGGTGATCATCTCGGCGGCGGAGATCTCCACCACCGCCATGGTGAGCATCGCGCCGGGCAGGAACGTGACCAGCGGAGCCACCATGGCCCGCAGATCCACGTCGGCCCATCCTGTTTCCGCCACCAGGAAGGTGAGCGCCGCGACCGTGAACGCCGCGACCACCGGCATCATCATCTGAACGCTCGCGAAGCGCGCACCGGTCAGCTTGAGAACGCCGACCAGCACGCCGAACACCGCGGCGAGCGTCAGGTCACCCCAGGTCGGTTTCAGCACCAGGCAGATGCCCACGGTCAGCACGGCATGCCCGAAAACCCGTACAGTCCGCCCGAAGCGGGGCGGCATGTCGACGAGGGCCCGCACCCGACGACTGCCCTCCGCCGGTGGCAGGCGGCCGTGCCCGGCCGACCGCAACACCTCGAACAAGGCCGCCGTCTGGTCGAGCCGCAGCCCACCGCGGAGCTGACCGGTCGGCTCCAGCGTCGCCGGCCGCCCGGGTTCCAGCGCCACCACCAGATACGTGGGCGTGACGCTGACCCGCGCGTCGGGAGCGCCGTAGGCCGCGGCCACCCGGCGCAGGTGCTCCTCGATCTGGTTGACGGCTTCTCCGGCGGCGGTCAGCGCACTGCCGAGAAAGAGCAGGAACTGCTGCAGATCCTCGGCCTCACCGGCCACCCGGTCCATTCTCACGGATAGGGACGCTAGGCATGCGCGGCCCCAGCCGCCTCACCGCGCCGGGATGACCCGTTCGTCGCACGGCAGCCGTCCGACCGATCATTCGCGCCGAGTGAGGCCCGCGCGCCGCCCGCTTGCCAGGCTGGGACACGGGCGGATGACGGCGGTCCGCGGAAGGGGAAAGCCATGTCGAGGACGAGGGACAGCTGATGGTCGGGCTCGGGACAACCTCGCGCGACGGCCGCTCGGCGGGCCGGGGTGTCCTGCTGGCGGCCTGCATCTCGGCGCTCGTGGTCAACGCGAACACCTCCGCGGTGACGATCCTGCTGCCGGCGATCAGTGCGGACCTGGACACCACGGTGAGCACGCTGCAGTGGGCGATCACCGGGTACATGCTCGTCGGTGCCGCGGTCATCGTGACCGCCGGCGCGATGGGCGACGTCTTCGGCCGTCGGCGCATCTTCGTCGGGGGCCTCATCCTGTTCACCGCCTCCTGCGCCCTCATCGCCCTGTCCGGCAGCGCCACCGGGGTGATCGCCGGCCGGATGGTGCAGGGTGCGGCCGGCTCCACCATGCTCGCCTGCGGCATGAGCCTGCTGTCTGTCGCGTCGTCCGGTGCCGGCCAGATGCGTGCCATCACGTTGTGGGGCGCGGCGTCCGCCGTCGGCGCGGCTGCCGGGCCGCTGATCGGCGGGCTGCTGGCCGACACGATCGGCTGGCAGGGTCTCTTCTGGATCGACGCCGGCATCGCCGCCGCCTGCGTGCCGCTCACTCTGGGAACGGTCACGGAATCGCAGGACCCCGACCGCCCCCGCTCCATCGACGTGGTGGGCACCGTACTCATCGCGGTCGCCCTGGTGCCGCTCGTGCTCGCGCTGAGCGAGGGCGCCGACTGGGGCTGGGTCTCGCTGCCGACGATCTGCTGCCTGGTGGTCTCGGTGCTCGGTACGGCCGGCTTCGTCGCCGCCGAGCGCCGGGCCGCCGCGCCCCTGGTGGACCTGCGGCTGCTGCGCAACCGGGTGGTCGTCGGCGCCACCCTCGCCATCCTGCTCGTCGCCGGCGCGATCAACGCCCTGATGTACACCCTCAGCCTGTATTTCCAGGACCCGGCCGGATTCGGCATGAGCGCGCTGGAGGCCGGCTTCGCCACGCTGCCGGCCGCCGCGGCGATGATCGCGGTCACCCCGCTGATCACACCGCTGGCGATGCGGATCGGCACCCGGCAGGCGGTCGCCCTCGGCTTCGGGCTCGCCGCGCTGGGCTGTGCGGCGCTCGGGTTCGTCTCCGCGTCCTGGAGCTACGCCGCTTTCGTCCTGCCGCTCGCCGTCACCGCGATCGGCCTGGGCCTGGCCAACGGGCCGGCGTCGGCGGCGTCCACCGCTGCCGTCGCCCCGGCGGAGGTGGGACAGGCCTCGGGAATCTCCAACATGGCCCGATACGTGGGCGGATCGCTGGCCGTCGCCGCCGCCGCCACCGTGTCCACCGCGGTGTCGGCGGCCCGCACCGCCGAGGGTGCGCCGGCCGCGGACGCGCTCGCGGCCGGGCTGTCCCGATCGGCACTGCTGCTCGCCGTCACGGCCGCCACGGGCATCGCACTGGCCCTGCTGATGGGCCGGCACCGCAGCGAGGCGGCCTCGGCCCTGGACCGGTCCGCCGCCGCGGCGGCGGCCAGTCACACCATTCCGACACACCCGACGCGGCACCGTTGAGGCGACTGCCACGCCGGCGAGAGGAGACAAGTCCGATGACGACCAGCCCGTTCACCACCGAGGACTACGTACGCCGGATGGAGCGTGCGGTCGTCCAGGCCGCCGAGGCCGGGCTCACCGGGATCCTGGTGAGCCCGGGACCCGATCTCGTCTACTTCACCGGCTATCGGCCGACCGCCATCACCGAACGGATCACCCTGATGATCCTGGACGCCGACCGGGAACCGATCATGCTGGTACCGATGCTCGAACGCCCCGACGCCGAGCCGGCCCCCGGCGCGGCCGCCGTCTCGCTCGTCGACTGGGCCGACGGGGACAGCCCTTACGTTCTGCTCGCGTCGCTGCTCGATCCCGCCGGCCACTATGCGATATCCGACTCCACCTGGGCGATGCACCTGCTCGGCCTGCAGCAGCTGATGCCCGGCTCCCGCTACAGCTCGATGACCGGTGCGCTGCCGATGCTGCGCGCGGTCAAGGATTCCGATGAGGTGGACCGGCTCGCCGCCGCCGGTGCGGCGGCGGACGCGGCCTACGAGCAGATCGTCGGCGTATGCTTCGCCGGCCGCAGCGAGCGCGAGATCGGCGCCGACCTGGCCGGCTTCCTCCGTGCGCACGGCCATTCCCAGGTCGACTTCACCATCGTCGGTTCCGGTCCCAACGGCGCCAACCCGCATCATGAGATGGGTGAGCGGATCGTGCGGGACGGGGACATGGTGATCCTGGACTTCGGCGGGCTGTGCGAGGGCTACGGATCCGACACCACCCGGACCGTGCACGTCGGCCCGGCCACCGACGAGGAGCATGAGGTCTTCGACGTGGTGCGCCGCGCCCAGCAGGCGGCCTTCGAGGCGGTACGCCCAGGCGTCGCGTGCCAGGAGATCGATCGGGTGGCGCGCCAGGTCATCGACGACGCCGGCTACGGCAGGTACTTCATCCACCGCACCGGGCACGGCATCGGGCTGACCACGCACGAGCCGCCGTACCTGGTGCAGGGCGAGTGGCGGCCGCTGGTGCCCGGCATGTGTTTCTCGATCGAGCCCGGCGTCTACCTGCCCGGCCGCTTCGGCGTCCGGATCGAGGACATCGTGACGGTGACCGAGGACGGCGGCCGGCGACTCAACAACACCCGGCACGAGATGCACGTCGTCTCATGATCTGCCGCGGGCGGTGGCAGCAACGTCGCTGCCGCCGCCCGCGGCGCTCAGCGAGCGCCGTACCGCTGCAGGAACAACGCCTCGGCCAGTGCCATCCCGGCGATCTCGTCGGGATGGACACTCTCGTTCGGTGCGTGCATGCGGCACACCGGGTCCTCGACGCCGATCAGGATGATCTCGGCCTGCGGGTAGGTATCGGCGAACACGTTGCACAACGGGATGGACCCGCCCTGCCCCAGCGCGGTCATCGGCCGGCCGAACGCGTCACGCATGGCGCTGGCGAGCGCCGCGTACGCCGGTCCCCCGGTCCGGGCACGGAACGGGTGCCCCACCGCTTCCCGTTCGACCGTCACGTGTACTCCCCACGGCGCCATGGCGCGCAACTGTCCGGCCAGCGCGTCGTACGCCTTGTCGGGATCCAGCCCGGGCGGGACCCGCAGGTTGAGCCGGGCCCGGGCATGCGGCTGGATCGCCGCGGCTGAGCCGATCACCGGCGGGCAGTCGATGCCCAGCACCGTCACCACCGGACGGGCCCAGATCATGTCCGACACGGTGCCGTCGCCGAGCAGGTACACCCCGTCGAGCAGTCCGGCGTCGGCGCGGAACCGATCGGCCGGATAGTCCTCGCCGTGCCAGGTCTGCGTGTTGTCCAGGCCGCTGACGGTGGTGTTGCCGGCGCGGTCGCGCAGGGTCGCCAGCATCTGCACGAGGGCGGCGAGCGCATCCGGGGCCGCCCCGCCGAACATGCCCGAGTGCACCTCAGAGCCGAGCGCCTCGACACCGACCACCACGTTGACCATGCCGCGCAGGCTGACCGTGGCGGCCGGCACGCCGACCGCCGCGTTGCCGGTGTCGCAGACCAGGATGGCGTCCGCGCGCAGCAGATCGGCGTTGCGGGGGACGAAGTCCTCCAGCCCGCCGGTGCCCTGTTCCTCGGATCCCTCCACGATGAGTTTCAGGTTGACCGGGCACTCATCGCCGAGCGCCCGCAGCGCCGTCAGATGCATGACGATGTTGCCCTTGCAGTCGGCGGCGCCGCGGCCGTACCACCGGCCGGCCGCCTCGGTGAGCGTGAACGGAGGTGTATGCCAGGCCTCGTCGTCCAACGGCGGCTGGACGTCGTAGTGGGCGTAGAGCAGGACGGTGGGCGCGGCCGGATCCGGGACCGGCCGCGCACCGTAGACCGCACGACTTCCGTCGGCGGTCTCCGCCAGTCGCAGGTCGGTGAACCCGACCTGCGCGAACCGGTCCAGCACCCACTGCGCTGCCCGGGCGCACTCCTGCGGCGGGAATTGGCGCGGGTCGGCGACCGAGGGGATCGAGACGATCTCGGCCAGGTCGGCGCGGGCCTGTCCCATCAGGCCGGCGATGCGATCACGCAGGTCCATCCCGCTCACCCCTGTGCCACGTCGGCGTACTTGAGGCCGTCCACGACGGCGGTGAACTTCTCGAGCTCCTCGGGGCAGTACACCTTGATGGCCAGCAACTGCCCTTGCAGCACCTTGTTGTCGGCGATCACCGGCCGGGCGCCGGGGCCGCCCGCCCCGTTGGTCAGCGCGCCGTACAGCGCGGCACGGTTCAGGGCGGAGGCCGGGTCGGCGCAGAGGGCTCCCCCGTCGTCACCGAGCACCTGGACGACCTGTTCCTTGGACGGTGTGCCCAGGCCGTTCGCGGACAGCTCCGCGAGGTATTCATCGGCCTTCTCCTCGGCCCGCGCGTCCGAACGCGCCGAACCGAACATCAGGAGCGCGACCCCGGCGAGCAGCAGGAACACCACCCCGAGCACGATGTACGTGGTCCAGCGGGTCCGGTCCGGATCGTTGACGGTGGCTCTCATGTCGCCGGGACCTCCTCGGGATCCGCCGTCCGCCAGGACGGCTTGCGCAGCCGGTAGAACAGGTAGGGCACGAGCAGGCCGAGACCGAGCGCACCGCCGCCGACGATCAGCAGATAGACCCAGACGTTGCCGCCGCCGAACTGCGACGGCGGGACGAAGCCGATCAGCAACGCGGCCAGCGAGGCGGAGAAGCCGACACCGCACAACCCGACCAGCATCGGGGCCCGGTAGCCGCGGGGATGGTCCGGCTGGTTGCGGCGCAACCTGATGGCGGCGACGAACATCAGCAGATACATGATCAGGTAAACCTGCGTGGTGATCACCGAGAAGATCCAGTACGCGCTGGAGACGTCGGGGATGAGCGCGTACCCCAGTGCGATCACCGTGGTGATCGCACCCTGGGTGACCAGGATGTTCTGCTGCACGCCGTGCTTGTTCAGGCGCTGCAGGAACGGCGGCAGGTAGCCCTCCTGCCGGGAAATGAGCAGCAGGCCCCGGGATGGCCCGGCGAGCCAGGTCAGCATGCCGGCCAGCGATGCGGTGACCAGCATGATGCCGAGGATCGGGGTGAGCCACTGGATGCCGAACTCGGCGAGCACCGCGTCGAACGCCTGCATGATGCCGGCAGTCAGGGAGAGCTCCTCGGCCGGCACGATCCAGCTGATCGCCAGCGCCGGCGGGATGAAGATGAGCAGCACCAGGCCCATCGCCAGGAACATCGACCGGGGGAACTGCTTGGCCGGATCGCGCAGCGAGCCGACGTGCACAGCGTTCATCTCCATGCCGGAATACGACAGGAAGTTGTTGACGATGAGCACCAGGCTGGCCAGGCCCGCCCAGGCCGGCAGCAGGTTGTCGGCGGTCATCGGCGCGGCGGACTCGTTGCCCTGGCCGAGGAAGACGATGCCCAGCGTGACCAGCAGCACGCCGGGAATCAGGGTGCCGATGATCAGGCCGCTGCTGGCCAGCCCGGCTACTCCCTTGGTGCCGCGGGAGGACACCCACACCCCGGTCCAGTAGCACACCACGATGACGATCGCGGTCCAGACACCGCTGGACGCCAGGTCCGGATTGATGACGTAGGCCAGGGTGGCCGCCACGAAACCCAGCAGGCTCGGGTAGTAGAAGACCGTCATGGCGAACTGGCACCAGACGGCGAGGAAGCCCATCGGCTTCGAGATGCCCTCGCTGACCCACCGGTACACGCCACCGGTCCAGCCGGAGGCCAACTCGGCGGAGACCAGGGAGGTCGGGATCAGGAAGACCACGGCCGGGATGAGGTAGAGGAAGACGCACGCCAGCCCGTACACGGCCATGGTGGGTGACGGGCGCAGGCTCGCCACCGAACTGGTCGTCATGAGGGCCAGCGCGACCCAGGAGATGTAGGCGGTCTTGGGTGCCCGGGTGCCCGCGCCGGGCGGCCGGGCCGATCGGTTCGCGGGGACGTCCTTCGTACTCACGATGGCTCCTCCGATTCGACTGATGCAGCCATGCTGATAGCTGTCCCCGGCGGTGCGGTTCATCCGCGCGGGACGAGATCGACGGGACGGACGCGTCAGTACGGCGTCGGGATGTACCGCAGCGGGATGGCCGGTTCCCGGTATCCGTCCGCCTTCTGCCGCTTCGGCAGGCTCACCGCACGGTGCGGCAACGGCTCGTACGGGATGGTGCCGAGCAGATGGGTGATGATGTTGAGCCGGCCACGCTTCTTGTCGTCGGTGCGGGCCACGTACCACGGCGCCCAGGCGGTGTCCGTCGCCCGGAACATCTCGTCGCGGCACCGGGAGTACTCGTGCCACCGGCTGTAGGACTTGAGGTCCAGATCGGACAGTTTCCACACCTTGCGCGGATCGTCGATGCGGCTCTGCAGGCGCCGCGTCTGCTCCTCGGCGCTGACCTCCAGCCAGTACTTGAGCAGGATCACCCCGGAGTCGACGATGGCGCGTTCGACGTCGGGCGTCGCCCGCAGGAACTCGTCCG
Source organism: Actinoplanes sp. ATCC 53533 (assembly GCF_003947245.1). Lineage (NCBI taxonomy): Bacteria > Bacillati > Actinomycetota > Actinomycetes > Micromonosporales > Micromonosporaceae > Actinoplanes > Actinoplanes sp. ATCC 53533. The sequence goes on from NZ_QHHV01000028.1 coordinate 256,044, forward strand.
CCTGCTCCCGGGTGCAGAAGCCCATCACCGGCTCGACGCCGGCGCGGTTGTACCAGCTGCGGTCGAAGATGACCACGTCGCCGGCGCCCGGCAGATGCGGCACGTACCGTTGCAGGTACATCTGGGATCGCTCACGCGGGCTCGGTGCGGGCAGCGCGACCACCCGGAACACCCGCGGGCTCACCCGCTCGGTGATCGCCTTGATCGTGCCGCCCTTGCCGGCGGTGTCCCGGCCCTCGAACACGACACAGACCTTGGCGCCGGTGGACTTCACCCACTCCTGCAACGCGACCAGTTGGCCGTGCAGCAGGCGCAGTTCCCGCCGGTATTCCTTGTTCTTCATCCGGGGGCGTGGCAGGTTGCCGTCGCCGGCCGGATTCTTGTGCTTCGCCATGGCTCCTCCTCGGCGTTCAGCTGGGCAACGGTGAGGTACGACCCCGTTCCGGCGTGACGGCCCGCAGCGGATCGGTGGCCACCCGGGGCAGGCGCCGCCGGCGCACCAGCTTCACCGTCTCGACCGCGACCGGCAGCACCAGGGCGAGAGCCAGGCAGGCCAGCCATTGCGGGCCGGTCAGCGGCTGGGTCAGCAGGCTCTGCCGCAGGAAGTCGACCCGGGTGGCGAGCACCAGCAGGGCGACCGTGATCAGGCCGATGGCGGCGGCCTTGACGATCGGCGGCGACAATCCGCAGGCCGGGTCCCGGCGGTTGGTGATCGCATTGCCGACCGTGCCGAGCCCGAGCACCACGAACGCCATGGTCATGGCGACACTGGGCGCGTCGGTGCGCGGCTGGTCCGGACCGGCGACCAGCGGTACGAGCGCCGCGCCGAACAGGACCGCCGCGTAGAGCAGCCAGAACAGCACGGCCCGTGGGTTGGTGATCGGCACCGCCGGGTCGCGCGGTGGCCGGTGCATGACCCGCGGGTCGCCCGGGTCCACGGCGATGATGATGACACCGACGGCGGTGGCGAAGAAGAACAGATAGAGCACCATCGACGGGGTCAGCGCCACGCCCTGGTTGATGTTGAACGCGGTGGCCGCCACGAAGAGCAGCACCAGTGCGAGCAGCTGAGTCATCTGGTAGCGCACGTAAGCGACGATCTTCTCGTACACCCGGCGGCCGATCCCGACCGCGCGCACCAGCGTCCCGAAGTTGTCGTCGGTGAGGATCATGCGGGCGGCCTGCTTCGTGACCTCGCTGCCGCTGCCCATGGCGACGCCGATGTCCGCCTGTTTCAACGCCGCCGCGTCGTTGACCGCGTCACCGGTCATGGCGACGATCCGGCCCTGCCGCTGCATCACCCGGGCCAGGCGCAGCTTGTCCTGCGGTGACACCCGGCCGAAGACGTGCAGCTCGGGCAGCCGCCGGATGAGTTCCTCGTCGGACAGCTGCCGCAGCTCGGTGCCGCTGATCGCACCCGGGCCGAGCCCGAGCATGCCGGCGATCGCCTGTGCCGTCACCGCATGGTCGCCGGTGATCACGCGGACGTCGATCCCGGCCCGCAGCGCGATCCGGACCGCGTCGTGTGCCTCGGCCCGCAGCGGGTCGATCATGCCGGCCAGGCCGACGAAACTCAGCCCGCGGGTCAGCGACATGGGATCGTGATCCAGCGCCGGCGCTTCAGCGGGGTCGATGATCCGAGCCGCGAACGCGAGCACCCGCAGGCCTTGCGCGCCCATCCGCTGGTTGGCGGCCTCGATCGCCGCGCGGACGTCACCGATCGGCTGCTGCTCGTGCAGCGGCCCACCAGCACCGTCGCAGCGGGCCAGCACCACGTCCGGCGCGCCCTTGACCAGCTCGATGACCCGCTCCCCGCCGTCCACCGGATACCGGTGGAAGGTGGCCATGAACTTGTAGTCGGAGTCGAACGGCACCTCGGCGAGGCGGGGGTACGCCCGCCGCGTCTCCCCGGCGTCGACCCCCAGCTTGGCCGCCAGCACGACCAGCGCCGCCTCGGTCGGGTCACCGACCACCGCGCCGTCGTCCGTGACGGTGGCGTCGCTGTCGAGCACCAGGCCGAGGGCCAGCCGGGTGAAGTCGGGCACGGGCGTGCCGGCCACCGACGTGATCGCGCCGGCCTTGCGATAGCCCTCGCCCGCCACGGAGAACCAGGCGCCGCCGGTGTAGAGCATCGAGACCATCATCTGGTTCATGGTCAGCGTGCCGGTCTTGTCGGTGTTGATGGCGCTCGTGGCGCCGAGCGTCTCGACATCGGTGAGGTTCTTGACGATGGCGCGCGCCGCGGCGAGGTTCTTCGCGCCGTAGGACAGCAGCCCCGCGACGAAGGCCGGCAGGCCGGTCGGGATGGCGGAGATCGCCATCGCGGTGCCCAGCAGGAGCAGCTGATCCAGCGCCAGGCCGCGCAGCCATCCCACCACGACGATGAACGCCACCGCGGTCCAGGCGACGATCCCGAGCACCTTGGTCAGCGAGTCGAGTTCGCGTTGCAGCGGCGACCGGGTCCGTTGGACCTGGGTGAGCATGGTGGCGATCCGGCCCATCTCGGTCTGCATGCCGGTCGCCGTGACCGCCATCGTCGCCGTGCCGCGGGTCACCGAGGTGTTCTGGAACAGCATGTTGGATCGGTCGCCCAGCGCCACGTCGCCCTGCGCGAGCGTGGCGGCGTTCTTGGCGACCGGCGCGCTCTCCCCGGTCAGCGCCGCTTCCTGGGTCTCCAGGGTCGCCGAGCGCAGCACCCGTCCGTCGGCCGGGACGAGGTCACCGGCCTCCAGATGGACGACGTCGCCGGGCACCAGTTCCACGGCCGACAGCAGCACGATCTCACCGTCGCGCACCACCCGGGCGGCCGGTACCTGCATCTTGGCCAGCGCGTCCACGCTGGCCCGGGCGGCGAGTTCCTGGCGGGCCCCGAGTACGACGTTGAGCAGCACGAGCAGCGCCACGATGAGAGCCGTCGAGAACTCGCCGATGACGATTCCGGCGGCCACCACGATCACCAGCATGATGTTCATCGGATCGCGCAGCTGCTGCAGCGCCACCGCCCAGGACGACGGGGGCTTGTCCTCGGCGATGCGGTTGGGGCCGAGCCTGCGCAGCCGGTCGGCCACCGTCGCACCGTCCAGCCCGCGCTCGGCGTCCGTGCCGAGGACCGTCACCACCTCGGTCGCCGTGCGGGCGTACCACGGTGGCCGGTCGGCGCCGGACCGGTGCTCATCGATCGTGCTGGTCGCTTCGGTCATCGTGCGCCCCCTGGGTGCGGGCAGGTGGGTCCCGCCCGGCGTACTGGTTCACCGTCACGTCCGGTGGACGGGGCCCCCTCACCCCGGGGGGATGGTTTCGGTGGTCCGGGGCGAGTGCCGGGCCGTCCACGCGGACGGGGTCCGCCACCCGGCCGGATGCTGTTCACCCTTGGCAGATGACGTGCCGTGGCCGGGCACCCGGCATCCTCACGCCATGGAAAGCCGGGCATCGCGGGGACCGGGCGAGGAGGACGACATGCGGCTCGCTCACCGGTGCGAAGACCCGGACTGCACCACGGCCGCACAGACCGTCATCGTCGTGATGACCGTCCTGTTGATCGTGTCGTGGGTCGTGCTGCGGATGAGTCGCGTTGAGGAGCACGCCGCGGCGCGGGAGCGGCACCAGCCGTCGGTCGTCGTGCAGCTGGGTGACGATCCGTCCGGACCTGGTGTCGCTCCCGGCTGCGGAACACCACAGCCGGGAGCCGGCCCACCGGTGTTCGCGACCGAGCCCGGGTCCGGGAGTTGCATCCTGATCTGGGTGCCATGACACGGCCGCGCTCCGGCAGCCCCGCGCCGGCGACTCAGGGCCGCGATGTCTCCCACTCACGGCGCGCTCCGTCGGTGCGCGAGCCGGCCGGCATGCCGCGCCAGGCGCCGACACCGGCGGAAGTCGCGGCCCGCGCCCTGGCCCAGTGCCGCCGAGCCAGCTCGGACGGCGGGACCTCCATCCGGGCAACGCGTTGCTGCGTCCGGGACGTGACCGCGATCGTCCACAGCACCAGGCCCGCGAGCCCGAGGGCGCCGGCTGTCGCCTCCAGCACCGCGCCCGTGACCACCAACCGGCGAACTGATCGTTCAGGTTGTGCCTGTGTCTGTCTCATCGTCGAACCTCCGCTTCGGACCGGTACGGCTTGTGCTCCGGTCACCGTGGCAGCTACCACGCCGCCGGGCTTCACCCCGGTGGAGCGATTTTCGAGGTCGACTCGTCGGGACGCGGTGCCGGCTCTGCCGTTCAGGCGGACGCTCGGGCGGCCAGGGAACCCATCACCTTCGAATGATTCGAAGCGACGACGCCGGAACTAGCGTCACGGTCACCGCCGCGGAAAGGAGCCACCCCATGGGGTCCAGACGCAACCATCGTCGACCGGTCGCCACCGTCCTGGCCTGGCTGCTGCTCGGAATCGTCATCGGGCTGACCGCTTGCGGCGCCGGCGGCGAGGCCCCCTCGGGCCTGCCGTCGACGCGTGCCTCGGAACGCGCTGTGGACCGTCCCGCCTCCGGAGAGCCGGACACTCCCGCACCCGAAAGGACCACCGAGCCGGTAGCGACGACTCGACCCCCGACAGCCGCCGTCGTGACGCCGGAGCGGACGCGCACCACCCGATCCACCACCGCGGCCGAGACCACGACCCGTCCCCCCACCTCGCCTGCCGCCACCGAACCCGCCCCGGCCCGGACCACCCGGACCACCGTGCCGGCCCGAACCAGCACACCGGTCGAGCAAACGCCGACCCCGGTCACGTCGACGTCCGTGGCCGCCACGGTCGGCGCATCCCAGGGCCTGGGAACGCTCGGATGGTTGCTGCTGATCGCGCTCGTCGCCGCGCTGCTCGTCGCCGGGCTGCTGGTCGCCCGGTCGCAGCGAAGATCCGCGTGGGACACCGAGGCCCGCGCGTTGGAGTCGGAGACCCGGACCATCGCCACCACCCGGCTGCCTCCGGTGCTGAGCACGACCACCACCGGCCGGCGGAGCCTGGTCTGGCCACCGGTGCGAGCCGACCTCACCGATGCGCTGAGCCGGTGGAGCGCGCTGATGGACCGGGCCTCGGGCGAAGCGCGACAGAACTGGTCGCTACGGGTCGCCAGCCTGCTTCAGGAACTGATCACCGCTGTTGACGCCGAGAACGAGGCGCTGGCGACCGGGCGGGACTGGTCGATGCTGCGAACCAGGGTCGATCAGGCGGGACGGGCGCTCACCGCGATCCTCACCGTTCAGCCGCAGCCCGAGCCGCCGCCAGCAGGAGAACCGGGGCCGACCGCTTTCCAGACCTGACCATCCGCATCGAGCTCGGCCCTAGGAAGGATCCAGTGCCCTGTTCTTCTGACGGAAGTGGCGTACCGCTTCCATGGCGAGGGTCACGACGAGTCCCAGGCCGACGCCGACGCCTATGCCCAGGACGGGATTGTCCTGGAACAGAAGTCCACCGATGAAGCCGGAGAGGACCGTGTAGGTGCTCCAGGTGACGGCCGCGATTCCGGTGAACAGCGCGTAGTTCCAGAAGGAATAGCCGACGATGCCGGTGGTCAAGGTGGCGATGTATCGCCCGACGGGGATGAACCTGGTGGACACGAGCACGAAGCCACCCCGGCGTGCGAGCTCGGCCGCGAGCCAGTCGTGCGTCCTGCGGCGCTTGGACCCGGCCGGCAGCCGCTTCAGGATCCGATCCTTGAGCGCTCGGCCCACGCCGTACGGGATGAGGTCGCCCAGGAACGCGCCGAGCGCGGTCGCGATGACGACCCACAGCAGTTCCGTTTCGCCGCTGGCGGCATAGACGCCCGCGGCGATGACCACCGGTTCGCTCGGGATCAGCGGCAGAAAGGAATCCAGCAGGGACACCGATATCAGAATGAGGTAGAGCCAGGGAGACGACGCGAATGAGCTAGCTAACTCCAGCCAGTCCGGCATGTTTACGAAGATCCGATCTCGTAGGGGTGCCGTGCGACTTTTTCGGCGGCGATGCGATAGACCTCCGGCGAACCCTCCAGGGGGGCCGTCCGCACGACTTCCCACCTGCTGATCAACCACTCGTCCCGGATGCGGCGCAGCCCGAAGGTGCAATATCCCCGCATGACGCAGTAGTCCACCGCGCCCGGCTCCGCCGCGACGTAGTGGTAGGCGACGACATAGGCTCGGCAGCGCGCCTCATCGCCGGCCACAGTGATCAGCTTGTTCGAGAGCGCGTGGTGTGTGCAGTCGAAGCCGTCGAGCACGCCTCGCGCGACAGCCGTGAATTCCTCGACGGTGAGGTCCGCGGCGGGTTTGCCGCTGTGCCGGGAGGCGTCATAGTGGAGCCGGTCGGTGAACAGCCGGCCGAACTGCTCCCAGTTCTTGTCGTCGCAGGCGAAGGCCAACGTCGTGAGCACGTCGGCGATCCTTTCGCGGTCTTGGAGCACGGGTGTTCCTTTCAGTGCGGTGCCTCGCTGAGCATCCAGTGACTGAAGGCGGCGTATTCGTGTGCGTACTCCTCGGCGGTGCGGGCTTGCTCGACGGCGGCGGAGAGCTTGTGGACGGTGTCGTAGCGAGGGAGCCGGTCGGCGTCGAATGCCGCCAGGGCCGACCTGACGTCGGGGCTGCCGGTGAGCAGCCGGGACAGGACGCCGACGTCCTCGATTCCGAGGGTGCCGCCGGCGGAGATGTGTGGTGACAGGCCGTGCGCGGCGTCGCCGATCAGCGCGACCCGGGGATCGGTGAAGCGGGGCAGCCGGGGCACGACCATGATCTGGTGCCGCAGGATGCGGTCGTCCGGCGTGCGTTCGATGAGGCGGCGCAGCGGCTCGCCCCACCCGTTGTCGTTCAGGTTGCCGGCGCGCCGCAGGGCCTGTTCCTTGAGTGTTCCGGTCAGCGGCGGGCAGTCGAACTGGTTGACCATCCAGGTGGTGTTTCCCCCGTAGGTGCGGGTGTATCCGCCCCGGGTGCGGTGGTGGCCCACCGTCAGGATGCTGCCCTGCGGTGGTTCGTCACCCGTGGGGATGACAGCCCGCCAGGCGTGGTGCCCGGCGTGTGCCTCGGCGCCTGATCCGGGCAGAAGGTGCTCCCGGACCCGGGAGTGCACGCCATCGGCTCCGATGAGCAGGTCGGCGTCGGTGGTGGTGCCGTCGGCGAAGTGCACGGTGACGCCGTCCGGCCGTTCGTCGAAGCCGGTCACGGCGCTGCCGAGCCGGATCCGGTCGGGGGTGACCGCGTCGGCGAGCAGCCGGGTCAGTTCCGGCCGGGGCAGCAGCAGCATCGTGTGGTCGGATGCGGCGGAGCCTGGGGCCCGGAACTTGTGGCCGGCGGCGTCGTAGAACCAGGTGTGCACGGTGGTTCCGAGGGCTTGCACGCCGTCGCCGAGGCCGATGTCGGTGAACACATCGAGGGCGTTGCGCCACAGACCGATGGCGGCGCCGACCGCGCGGATCTCGGTTGCCTGCTCGTGGACCAGCACCTCGGCGCCGTCGCGGTGCAGGGCCAGGGCGGCGGTGAGACCGACGAGGCCACCGCCGGCGATGATGACACGCATCTGCGAGCTCCTGTCGAGGCTGTCAGGTGAGGAGTGCGGATTCCGGACACCCGCACGGACATCGCGGCCGCAGCATGGGGGCTCCGGCGCTGTCTTCCACGATGGACCCGCACGCGCATGATGTCCAATGCATCCTCTCTAACCCAGGGTTTACCCGCATGCAATCTTCAGGGGGGCATGCTCATGGCGCGTGTCAGCTCACGGCGGGACTTGATACCGAGCTTCGGGAAGATCCGGTACAGGTGGGTGGTGATCGTGCGGGGCGACAGGAACAGCCGCTCGGCTATCTCCTTGTTGCTCAATCCCTCGGCGGCCAGTCGAGCGATCTGCTGTTCCTGCACCGTCAAGGCGTAGGCGGCGTCGACCGGCCGGCGCAGCGACTCACCCGACGCGCGGAGTTCGGCCCGGGCGCGCTCGGCCCAGGGCACCGCGCCGATCGCGTCGAAGGTCGCCGCAGCCGACCGCAGCAGCGGCCGCGACTCGGCGGCCCTGCGCTGTCGGCGCAGCCATGCGCCGTACGCCCGCTCCAGCCGGGCCCGCTCGAACGGCCACTCGGAGAGATCGGCGGCCAGCGCCGTCTCGAACCGCTGGGCCTCGCCGGCCAGCATCGCATCGGCGTACCGGAGCGCGACCACGAGCGCGGGGGAACCACACTCGCGAGCTATCGGGGCCAGCCGGGCCGAGGTCGCCCGGAGCGCGTCCTCCTCCCCGCACCACGCGGCGGCCTCGGCCAGATGCCCGAACGTCACGAACCGCAGGTACGGGTGGTAAGCCACGTCGTCCGGGTCGAAGATGCGGTACAGCTGCCGGAACGCGTCGGCGGGACGTCCGCCGGCGAGCGCCGCCACTCCCCGGATGGCCTGCACCAGAGCGAGCATCGGCAGCCGCCCGCTCGACAGCAGGATGCTCTCTCCGCGGTCGGCCGCCTCCCGGGCCGCGACCGTGTCGCCGGCCAGCGCTTCCGCGTGGCCGAGCATCAGCGCTGCCGTCAACGCCCAGGCCGGCTGGCCGGTTTCGGCGGCGAGCGCCGCGGCTTCGGTGGCTGCCGGGCGGGCCGTCCGGGCGTCGCCGAGGTATGCCGCGGTGAACGCCTGGCTGGCCAGCAGTTGGGCGAGGACGCCGACGCGGCCCTGGGCCCGCACACCGGCCACCGCGGCCCCGAAGAACTGTGCCGACAGGTGCAGTGCGCCCGTGCCGCTCGCACTCAGGCCCAGCAATTGCTGCTCGGTGGGGCTCAGGTCGAATCGGGCCCGTAACTCCGTCATCCGCTCCAGCGTCACCGCCCCGCGCTCCACCGGGGCGATCAGCCCCACGGTGGCGATCATCCGCGGATCGTCCTTGGGCGCGTCGATGTCGTCGGCCACCGTCAGGTACGCCTGGATCGTCGCCGCAGGCGGATTCGACCAGTAGAACCGCAAGCTCATGGCGATCAGCGCGTCCATGGCCCGCCGCCGGTCACCGTCCCGGCGCAGGGCATCGATGAGCTCGGCGTAGACCATCAGCCTGGCGGTGCCCGACCAACCGGTGATGAAGAACTGCTCCCGCAGGTACGACAGCCACGCCTGGTCGGCGGGACGTAGCCGGTGGTCGGCCACGTCGTCCAGCAACGTCCGCGCGGCGGCGATGTCGCCCAGCTCGGCTGCGGCCTCAGCGGCCGCGAGCAACCGCCGGCCGCGTTCGGACGGGTCCTCGCTCAGCTGTACGGCCCGCTGGAAAGCCGCCAGCGCCACGCCGGCCGCCTGCCGGTGCCCGGCTCGGGTCGCTGTCTCGGTCAGCTCCCGGGCGAGTGCTTCGTCCGGGCCGGCCGCCGCTCCCGCTCGGTGCCACACGCGGCGATCGGGGTCCGCGCCGACGGCCTCGGCGAGCGCGGCGTGGACCCGCCGCCGCTGGGCCGCGCCGGCGGACTGGTACAGCGCCGAGCGCAGCAGCGGATGCCGGAACCGCAGCCGGTACGTGTCGTCGACCTGGACCAGCCGGGTCGTCACGGCCGGTTCGACGTCCTCGACGGTCACCGGGCGCCCCGCGAACCGGCAGCACGCCGCGACGATCTCGTCGAGGGCGTCCCCGTCGTCCAGCGCGGCGACCAGCAGCAGCGATCGGGTGGCGGCCGGCAGTTCGGCGACCAGCGCGGCGAACGTTCGCTCCACCCGCGTGGTCAGCGGCAACCACGACGGCAGCAGCGCCGCGCCACCGGACCTCACCGCCACTCCGCCCAGCTCCACCAGCCCCAGCGGGTTGCCCGCCGACTGTTCCAGCACGCGCTCCCGCAAGGGCGGGGACAGGCCCGGCGCGACCGATTCCAGCAGCGCGCCGGCGTCGGCCGGCAACAGCGGTTCCAGCCGCAGCTCCGGCAACCCCGCCTGCGCCAGGAGCAGGTCGACGTCCTCGCCGTCCCGGACCGTCAGCACCATCGCGACCGGGTCCGCCCCGATCCGCCGCGCCGCGAACGTCAACGCCTCCCACGAGCCGCGATCCAGCCAGTGCGCGTCCTCTACGGCCACGAGGACCGGATCTACCTGAGCGCCGAGCAGGTCCAACAGGTCCATCGCCGTCCGGTACGGCGATTCGATCTCGACCGCCAGCGCCGGCCCGCGGCGTCCCAACGACCACAAGAGACGGTGCAGCCCCGCGTACGGGATGTGCACCTCCGCCTGAACCCCGGACACACCGACGACCCGCATTCCGTGCTCGGCCGCCAGCGCCGACACGTGCGCCACCAGGGCGGTCTTGCCGATCCCCGCTTCACCGCGCAGGACCACGGCGCCGCCGGCCTGTGCTCCGGCCGCTTCCAGCAGAGCAGTGACTGACGCTATCTGGACGTCGCGTCCGACCAGCATCGCTTTCCCCGTTTCGACATCACCGGCTCAGTCCCGCGCTCGCGAGCCCTTCTGCGCTATCTCGGGCAACATGATCGATGCCGGCCGACTCGCCCGCTCGGCGTCGGTGCGGCCCCGCCACTCCGAGGGAGTGCACCCGAACTGCTGCTTGAACGCGCGGGAGAACGACGAGTGGTCGGCAAACCCGAGCGTCCGGGCGATGGCCGCGACCGACACCAGCGCGTTGCCGGGGTTCGCCAGCTCTCGGGCGGCCCGGCCGAGTCGTTCGGTCCGGATCCATTCGCCGAGCGTGACGTCCATCCGGGCGAGGACCGCGTACAGGTACCGTTTCGAGATGCCGAAGTGGGCGGCGAGCTTGTCCGCGCCCAGTTCGGGGTCACCCAGGTGGGTGCGCAGGTGCACCATGATTCTCGTGCCCAGGGTCTGGCTCAGCGGTCGCCGGGCGAGAAACTCGTCGCCTCCGGCGGTCGCCAGCAGGGCCCGGAGCAGGTCGATCGTCGGGTGGGCCAACGATGCCGCCTGCGCCGGCGAGAGTGCGGGGAGTGCGGCGAGCTCGGTCAGATATTTGGCGACCATCGGCCCGAGCGGACTGTGCCCGATGCTGCGCACCATGACGCCACGGAGGAACAAGTAGGGCAGACCGAGCTCCTCCAGGGTCACGGTGAGCGACCAGGCCTGGATCGGCTCGTCCGCTTGCAGCCGCAGCGCACCTCGGCTCGAGTACGGCACCATGGATCCCGACGGCCGGCGATCCAGCCGATCGTCCTGCTCGATCGCGTACGGGCCGGAGGAGACGGTCAGAATGAACCGGGGCACGGTGTCCTTCCGCGCCAGGTTCGCCGACCGGAGCCCGTAGAAGTTGTCGAGCGTGGTCCGGGTGACGTTGACGTCGCCGAAATAGCGGTCCAGGTGCTCGAATCGGACGGGTCGCGCGCGGTCGGCCGGGCGGGCGCGGAAGGGCACCGAGCAACTGCGGGCCGCCTCGTCCAGGATGTCGACCCGGGACGACGGCTCACCGTCGTTCAGGTTGAAGTGGCGCACCTCGCAGGGCCCTCCGGTTGCCACCGGCGATCCCATGCCGACCATGGCTCTCCCCGGTTATGCGCGTAGCTTATCGCCGTACCCGCACGCATCGGACCCAGCAATTTGTGCATCTTGCTGTGCGAGGCGTGCACTCCGCCACCCGCCGCGAACCTCAGGATCCGTTCGATGTGGTGCGACGCCCTCGATCTCGACCAGCAGGTCGGGTCGGCACAGGTCGGTGACCAGGTAGGCGACCTCGTCGCCGAACGCCACCGCGCACTCCCGGCGCACCGCCGCCAGGTCCCGGGCGTGCCGGACGTACACCTTGACGGTCCGCAACGCGCGCAGGTCGCCGGCGAGCGTGGTCAGATGGTCCAGGGTGGTGCGGCACTGGGCGGCGACGTCGCCCGGGTGCGCCGTGGCGTGACCGAGGATGCTCGCGGTGCCCGAGATGAGCAGCGGGCCGTCCGGCAGCCGGCTGGCCCGGGCGAAACTGGGCGACCGCGGCCCGTACCGCTCGGGGTAGCGGTAGGCGGGGACCTGCCGGTCGTTCTCGACGGCGACGTGCCCGGGAGCGCGACGGGCCAGCAGGAAGAAGGCGATCCCGTCGGTGTGCGAGCCGACCCCGGTGGCCGCGGGCAGCAGGTCGCGGGGCAGCGGCGACGCGTCGAAGGCCTCGGCCCGGCCGCGGCAGAAGTCGCGGTAGATCTCCAGACCGTCGGCGTTGGGCTCGTTGATCCGGCCGACGAAGTTCCACATCCGGAACACGTGCGGGTAGTCGAGCCGGGCCAGGGCGCCGAACGCGCGCAGGTAGGCCCGCCGGACGCCGGGCGCGTACCGGGCGGCGGGCGGCACCCGGCCGGCGCAGAAGGCGTATTCGCCGTCGTGGCCGATGGCGATGCCGTCGCGGACGTCGGCGGTCACCGGCCGGCCGCTGGTCCACACCTCGGTGACGGCGTGCGCCGGGTCGCGGACCAGGTGCACGTCGAGCGCCGGGCGCCCGCCCCGGATCGACGGCGGGGCCCCGGCGGCGGTGTATCGGACCACGCCAAGCGGGTGAGCGATCGTGGCCGGGTCGTCGAACCGGCAGGTCAGCTTCGCCAACCGAGGCCGTCCTTGGCCAGCGGGAGCCCGCCCGGGACCGGCGGGTCGGTGTCGTCCAGCGGCGCGCCGTAGAGCGCCTCCTCCTGCAGGTTGCGGCCCTGGCGGAAGGTCTCGTCGACGGTCCGCGACGTGTACAGCGGGTTGCGCCGGTCGTCGGCCGTGGCCAGCAGGCCCACCGCGCGGTCCAGGTCGGCGGCCGCGTCGGCGAACCGGACCCCGACGCCCTCCTCCCCCGGCAGCAAGCCGCCGACCAGCTCGGCGAACGCGGCGGTCTCGGTGGCGTCCACCGCGGTGACCTGCTTCGCCTGCCAGAAGTACGACCGGGCGTCGCGCTGCATGTCGTAGAAGGAGATCAGGAACTCGTAGAAGACGCCGTACTCGCGGCGGTAGCGGGCCTCGAACTCGGCGAGACTGCGCTCCTCCGGCACCGCACCGGCCAGACAGGCGTTGATCGACCGGGCGGCGAGCAGCGCGCCGTAGGTCGCCAGGTGCACGCCCGAGGAGAGCACCGGATCGACGAAACAGGCCGCGTCGCCGACGAGCAGCATGCCCGGAACGTGGAACGACTGCTTCCAGTACGAGTAGTCCTTGCGGACCCGCACCTGATCGTAGGGCGCCTCGGTGGCGGCCGGCACGCCGACGAGCTTGCTCGCGACCTCGGGACACGCCTCGATCATCGAGCGCCAGACGGCCCGCGGATCGCCCCGCACCGCGGCCCGGTGCTCGGGGGCGATGACCGCGCCCACGCTGGTCAGGTTGTCGCGCAGCGGGATGTACCAGAGCCAGCCCGCGTCGAAGGCGGCGCAGAAGATGTTGCCGGCGTTCGGCTCGGGCAGCCGCGCGCCGCCGGCGAAGTAGCCGAACACGGCCAGGTTGCGGAAGAAGTCGGAGTAGACCCGGGACCCGCCGACCCGGCCGTGGATCCGGCTGGTGCTGCCGGAGGCGTCCACCACGTAGCGGGCCCGCGCCGTGTGGCGGGAACCGTCGGCTGCCTCGTACTCGACGCCGTTGATCCGGCCGTCTGCCTCGAGGATGCCGCGAACCTGGCAGCCCTCGCGCACCTCGACGCCCACCCGGGCGGCGTTGCGCAACAGGATCTCGTCGAACTTGGCGCGCTCGACCTGGAACGCCGTCGAGGTGGGCTCGGGCAGCCGCGGCGACATGGCGAAGGCGAACTGCCACGGCTCCGGATTGCGGCCCCAGCGGAACGTGCCGCCGCGCTTGAGCGTGAAGCCGGCCCGGGCCACCTCGTCCGCGACGCCGAGGATCCGGCACAGACCGTGCACAGTGGACGGCAACAGCGACTCGCCGATCTGGTAGCGCGGAAACGTCTCCTTCTCCAGGAGAAGCACGCGGTGGCCGCGCATCGCGACCACGGTCGCGGCGGTCGACCCCGCCGGCCCACCGCCGACAACCACCACATCGTACGGCTGGGTCATCCGGATTCTCCCGTTCGCGTGTCCTGGTCGCGCAGCCAGGATTGGATGGCGGCCGCGGTTGTCGCGACGTCCGCGTTCAGCGTCGTGTAGTGGTCGCCGGGCACGTCGACCACGTCGTGCGGCAGCGGCCAGTGCGGCCGCCAGTCCCGGTCCGGATCGATCTCGAGCATCTCCCGGGTCGGCGCCGCGCGCAGCAGCAGGGTCGGCAGTCCCGTCGGTTCGGGCACCCAGCCCTCGAAGATCCGCACGTAGGCCCCGCCGGCGATCATCACGGCGTCCGAGAAGAAGCCGTCGAACAACTCCGCCGGCCGGTTGCGGTCGACCGTCACGAGCGCGAGCGCCCGCTGGTCGTCGCGGCCCTCGGCGCCGTGATGGGAGTCGATCAGGATGACGCCCCGGGGCGGGGTGCCTTCGGCCGTCAGGTGGGTGGCCACGGCATGGGCGACTTCGCCGCCGGCGGAGTCGCCGATCAGCACGAACGGCCGGTCGCCGGCGAGGGCGCGGACCGTGTCGGCGTGCAGCCGCACCAGGGTGGGCACGCCGTCCGGGATGTCCCGCCGGTCCCCGAAGCCGGGGTGGGCCAGCATGTGCAGGTCGTAGCCGCCGTCGAGGGCGCGGCCCAGCCCGGCCGGGGTCGGATCGTGGAGGGCCAGATAGCCGGGGATGAACATCAGGATCGGCCGGTCCCGCTCCCCCGCGGCCAGGCGCACCGGGGCGAGGGCGTGCCGGGCCCGGTCTTCGGCGCCGAAGGTGGGCAGTCCGTAGGAGGCCAGGTAGCGCAACGCCATCGCCGCGGGCGCGCCCTGTTCGCGGATCACCCGGTGGTAGATGGCGGTGAACCGCTCGCCGACCGCGGCGGGTTGCTCCGAGTGCCGGGGCGCGTCGATCCCGGCGGCGGGGCCGTCCTCGGCCGCCGGCAGGGTTTCGGCCAGCGCCGCGTACACGTGCGCGGTGAGGTCGGCCAGCGTCGGATGTTCGAGGGCGATCGTCGCTTTCAGGCGTACGCCGGTGAAGGCGCTGAGCCGGTTGCGAAGCTGGACGGCGGCCAGCGAGTCGAAGCCCAGCTCGGTGAAGTGCCGGCCGGGGTCGAGTGCGGCCGCGTCCGCGAAGCCGAGCACGGCGGCGATCTCGATGTGGATCAGCGTCGACAGGACCCCGATCCGGTCGTCCGCCGGGAGCTTCGCGAGCGTCTCCCGCCAGCCGCTGAGCTCTGCGGCGGCACCGGGCGCGGCGGCGCCGGGCGCCGGGGCCGCTTCGGTCGCGGGCTCCGGCCTCGCGGGGGCCAGGCCGCTGAGGATCGGCGGCGCGGTCGCGGCCGGCACGTCGATCGCGATCGGTACGAGCAGCGGCTCGGCGGTGCGCAGCGCCCGGTCGAGCAGTTCCGTGCCGTGCCCCGCGGCGAGCGCTCGGATGCCGTCGCCGGTCAGCCCGCGCCGGGCCGGTCCGGCCGCCGGCTGGCTGGACATGCCGCCGTCGTCGGCTTCCCACAGGCCCCAGGCCAGCGACTGGGCCGGCAGGCCGCGGGCGGCGCGGTGGGCCGCGACGGCGTCCATGAAGGCGTTCGCGGCGGCGTAGTTGGCCTGTCCCGGCCGGCCGAGCACCCCGGACGCCGAGGAGTAGAGCACGAACGCCGCGAGGTTCAGCCCCTCCGTGGCCTCGTGCAGGTGCCACGCGGCGTCCGCCTTGGGGGCGAGGACGGTGGCGATCCGCTCGGGCGTCATCGCGGCCAGCACGCCGTCGTCGAGGACCCCGGCGAGGTGGAACACCGCGGTCAGGGCCGGCCCGCAGGAGGCGACCAGCGCGTCGACGGCCGCCCTGTCGCCGACGTCGCGGGCGGTGACCGTGATCTCCGCGTCCAGCTCGCTCACCCAGGTGGGTACGGTTCCGGTCCGGCTGGCGAGCACCAGGGTGCGTACCCCGTACTCAGCGACCAGGTGGCGGGCCAGGATCGCGCCGAGGGCGCCGGTCCCCCCGGTGATCAGCACCGTTCCGGCCGGGTCGAACGCCGGCGGGGAGGCGTCGGCCGGGCCGGCGAGGGCCAGCCGGGGTGCGAGGACGGTGCCTTCGCGTACGGCGACCCGGGGCTCGGCCAGGGCAGCCGCCCGGGGCAGGGCCGCCTCGGAGGCGGGTGCGCCGCACAGGTCGACAACGGTGAAGCGGCCCGGATGCTCGGCCTGGGCGCTGCCGGCCAGGCCCCAGACCGCGGCGGCGGCCGGATCGGGGTCGGCGCCGGTGGCCCGCTCGGTCACCACGACGAGTCGGCCCGGACGGTCGGCGACGAGCCAGTCGGTGAGCCGGGCGAGCGTGCTGCCGAGCATGGCCCGCGCCCGGGCCGGCGCGTCGCCGCCAGGCGTGCCGGCGTCCGGTGCGGCGGCGCGGAAGATCTCGTAGGGAGTTTCGCCCAGGGTGGCCGGGGCCGGAATCCAGCCGAGGCGGTGCAGCGACCGCCGGGCGGCCGAACCGGCCGCGTCCTGGATGTCGATCTTGCGGGTGACCAGCGAGTCGATCGTGACGACCGGGCGGCCGAACCGGTCGGTGACGGTGACCCGGGCCTCGTCCGGGCCGATCGGGGACAGCACCACCCGCACGGTGGTCGCGCCGGTGGTGTGCAGTTCGACGCCGCCGAGGGTGAACGGCACCCGCAGCCGGTCCGGCGGTTCGGCCAGCAGGCTGGCGTGCAGGGCCGCGTCGAGCAGGGCGGGGTGCACGCCGTAGCGGCCCGCCGCGAGGGCCTCCGCGGGCGGGAGGCTCACCTCCGCGTACACGTCGTCGGGCCCGCGCCAGACCGCGGTGACCGCGCGGAACGCCGTACCGTAATGGAAGCCCGCGTCGGCGAGCCGCGCGTAGTCGACGGCGACCGGCCGGACGCCGGGCGGCGGCCAGGCGGCCGGCGCGGCGGGTGCGCGGCCGGTCGGGGCCGTGACCGTCGCGGTGGCGTGGCTGATCCACCGGTCCGCCGAACCGGCGGGCCGCGACCAGATGGTCAGCGGGCGGTCGCCGGTGCCGTCCGGTGCGTCCACGACGACCTGGACCTCGGTGGGGCCCGCGATGGTCAGCGGGCTGCGCAGCGACAGCTCGGCCAGCCGGACGGCAGTGCGCCCCGACGCGCCGGCCGCCTGCCCACCCGGCACCGGATCCGAGGTCGCGGCCGGGCGGCCTGCCAGGTCCGACCCGGCGTGCAGGGCCGGGTCGGACGCCGCGTGGAAAGCCAGTTCGGCCAGCGCGGCGGCCGGGACCATGACGTCGTCGCCGATGATGTGGTCGGCGAGCCAGGGCTGGCGGATGGCGGAAAGCAGGCCGGAGTGGCGGATCTGCGGTCCGTCGGCGGCCGGCTGCGGGTCGCCGAGCAGCGGGTGTGCCCCGGCCTCGACGTCCCGCGGGGTGGCGTCCAGCCAGTAGCGCTGCCGCTGGAACGGATACGTCGGCAGGTCGCGGCGGCGGGCGCCGCTGCCGGCGTACGCCAACGGCCAGTCCACCGGAGCGCCGTGCACATGCAGGGTCGCGAGGGCGTCGAGGAATCCGGCGAGCCCGGCCGTCCCGGGGACGAAGACCGCCGTCGAGCCGGCGGCGACGCACGACTCGGCCAGGACGGCGAGGACCGCGGCCGGGCCGATCTCGACGAAAGCGGTGGCACCGGCCGCGTCGAGGCCGGCCACCGCGTCGGCGAAGCGGACCGCCTCGCGCGCGTGCCGCACCCAGTAGTCGGCGGTGGCCAGGTCGGCCGGTCCGGCGAGGGCGCACGACACCGGGATCGACGGCCGGTGGTAGGTAACCGATTCGGCGACGGCGCGGAAGCCGGCCAGCATCGGTTCGAGCAGCGGCGAGTGGAACGCGTGGCTCACCCGCAGCCGGTCGGACCGGCCGCCGAGCCGCTCGGCCAGCGCGGTCACGGCGCCCTCGGCGCCGGAGAACACGATCGACTCCGGGCCGTTGACCGCGGCGATCGACACCTGATCGCCGGCCTCGGCGAGGAGCTTCTCCGCCTCGGCCTCGGTGGCCCGGACGGCGATCATCGCGCCGCCGGCCGGCAGCGCGGCCATCAGCCTTCCCCGGGCGGCGACCAGGCGGACGGCGTCGGGCCGGGAGAATACGCCGGCGACGTGCGCGGCGGTGAGCTCGCCGATCGAGTGGCCGGCCAAGTGGTCCGGCCGGATGCCGCACGCCTCGTAGAGTGCGTGCAGCGCCACCTCGAAGGCGAACAGGGCGGGCTGGGCGTAGTCGGTGCGGTTGAGCAGCCCGGCATCCGCGCCGTCGATCACCTCGCGCAGCGGCCGCTCCAGGTAGGGCGTGAAGGCCGCGCAAACCGCGTCGTAAGTCTCGGCGAAGCGTGGAAAGGCCGCTGCCAGCTCGCGTCCCATGCCGAGGCGCTGCGCGCCCTGACCGGTGAAGAGAAAGGCCAGGCGCGGTTCGCGCCGGGTGGGTGCCCGGCTCACGGCCGCATGCGGTACGCCACGCGCCAGGGCGAGCAGGCCGTCGCGTTGACCGGCCCGCACCGCCGCCCGGTGTCCGAGCGCGGCACGGCCGGTCGCCAGCGAATAGGCCACGTCCAGAGGGGATGATCCGGGCAGCCCGTCGGCGAGTTGGGCCGCTTGGGCTCGCAGGCCCGCCTCGTCCGCACCGCCGAGCAGCCACGGCGCGCCGGCCCACCCGGCGAGCAGAGCCGCCGCCAGCCCGTCGGAGACGTCCGGTGCCGGCTCGGCCAGGGCGCCCGGCGCCTCGGGGACGTCCAGTGCCGGCTCGGCCGGGGCGGCCGGCACCTCGACAACGTCCGGTGCCGGCTCGGCCGGGGCGGCCGGCACCTCGACAACGTCCGGCTCTTCGAGGATCAGGTGGGCGTTGGTGCCGCCGAGGCCGAAGGCGGAGACAGCGGCGCGGCGGGGACGCTCACCGCCCGGCCAGGGCTGCGCGGTGTCGAGCAGCCGCACCGCTCCCCCGGCCCAGTCGACGTGCGGCGACGGCTCCTCGGCGTACAGCGAGCGGGGCATTTCCCCGTGCCGCATCGCCTCGATCATCTTGATCACGCCGGCGATGCCGGCGGCGGCCTGGGTGTGGCCGAGGTTGGACTTCACCGAGCCGAGCCAGACCGGCCGGTCGCGCTCCTGGCCGTAGGTGGCGAGGACCGCATTCGCCTCGATCGGGTCACCGATCCGCGTGCCGGTGCCGTGGCCCTCCACGACATCCACATCGGAGGGCCGCAGGCCCGCGTCTGCCAGCGCGAGCCGGATCAGGTCCCGCTGGGCCTCGCCGTTCGGGGCGGTGAGGCCGTTGGAGGCGCCGTCGGAGTTGACCGCGGAGCCGCGCAGGATCGCGAGCACCGGGTGGCCGTGGCGCCGGGCGTCGTCCAGGCGTTCCAGCAGCACCAGTCCTGCGCCTTCGCCCCAGGCGGTGCCGTCGGCGCCCGCGGCGAACGACCGGCACCGGCCGTCGGCGGCGAGGCCGCGCTGCCGGCTGAACACGATGAACGACTGCGGCGTCGCCATCACCGTCACGCCACCGGCCAGGGCCAGGCTGCACTCGCCCGCCCGCAGCGCCTTGGCGGCCAGGTCCATCGCCACGAGCGACGACGAGCAGGCGGTGTCGATGGTCATGGTGGGGCCGCGCAGGCCCAGCACGTACGCGATGCGGCCGGACGCGAGGCTCCCGGCGGAACCGATGCCGAGGTGCGCCTCGAACTCGTGGGTGTGCAGGCGGCGGCTGTAGTCGCCGTGCATGAGCCCGACGAACACCCCGGTGTCGCTGTCGCGCAGGCTGGGCGCGGGGATCCCGGCGCGTTCGAAGGTCTCCCAGGCGACTTCGAGCAGCAGCCGGTGCTGCGGGTCCGCCGACAGGGCCTCACGAGGCGAGATGCCGAAGAAGGCCGGGTCGAAGTCGGCGGCGTCGTGCAGGAAGCCGCCACGGCGCGTGCTGGTCTTGCCGATCCGGTCCGGGTCGGTGTCGTAGATGTCGTCGACGTCCCAACCGCGGTCGGCAGGAAACTCGCTGGTGGCGTCCACGCCGTCGGCGACCAGCCGCCACAGCTCCTCGGGGGTGCGCACGCCGCCGGGATAGCGGCAGCCGACCGCGACGATCGCGATCGGCTCGGCGGCGGCCCTCGGCAGCCGGCTCGGCGCGCCCGGAGCGTCCCCGGCGAGCCGGGCGTCCAGGTAGGTCGCCAGCGCGGCCGGGCTGGGGTGGTCCCACAGGATGGTGGCCGGCAACCGCAGGCCGGTGCGCAGGCTGAGCCGGTGCCACACGGTCATCACGCCCATCGAGGTCAGGCCGAGATCCGCGAACGCCGTGCCCAGGTCGCCGACCGGGCCGCAGAGCGCGGCCACCTCGGCACGGACCAGGTCGGCCAGCGCGGCCCGGCGCTCACCCGCGGTCAGGCCGGCGAACCGGTCCGTGACACCGGGCGCCGGACCGGCCGCGAGCGCCTCGCGCAGCAGGTGGCGGCGGGGCTTGCCGGACGGCGTACGCGGGATGACCGGGCTGAGGACGATCTCCTCGGGGACCTTGTGCGCGGACAGGTCCCGCGCGAGGGCCCGCAGCAGGGCGGCCGGGTCGGTCGACTCGTCGACCGGAACGACGAAGGCCACCGGGACCTCGCCGAGCAGCGGATGGGCGCGGGCCACCACGGCCGCGTCGCCCACGCCGGGCAGGGCCCGCAGGGCCTGTTCCACCTCCGCCGGGTCGATGTTGGTCCCCCCGCGGATGATCACGTCGCTGACCCGGCCGACGACGCTGAGGTGCCCGGTTCCGTCGAGCCGGCCCAGGTCGCCGGTGCGGTACCAGCCGCCGGTCAGCACCTCGGCGGTCGCCTCGGGCCGGCCGTGGTAGCCGAGCATCAGGTTGGGGCCGCGGACCCAGATCTCGCCCTCCGTCGCCGCGGGCTCGCCCGTCGCGGTGTCGACCAGCCGGACCTCGACGCCGGGGGCGGGCGGGCCGCTGGTGCCGGCGACCCGGGGCCCGGCGGCCGGTTCGACGGCCATCATCCCGCAGGTCTCGGTGCTGCCGTAACAGTCGAGCAGCGGGACGCCGAGCAGCGCCTCGACGCCGGCCCGCAGCGCCGGGTCGCTGACCGCGCCGGCGGTCAGGCAGATCCGCAGCGCCGGCCCGGCCACCGGGCCGGCGTCGAGCAGCTGGCGGTAGGTCGCCGGCACCCCGGCGACGACGCTCGGCGACTCCTCCGCGAGCAGCCGGGCCACCCGGGCCGGGCTGGGCTCGCCGACGATCCGGGCGCTGGCGCCGGCCACGGTGACACCCAGAACGCACAGCGAATGGGCGAAGCTGTGCGCCATCGGCAGCGGCCAGAGCAGGTGGTCGTCGCTGGTCAGCCCGAGCACCGGGCCGTAGCAGGTGAACGCGGACCAGAGCGCCGCCCGCTGGGTGGAGACCGCGCCCTTGACCGAACCGGTGGTGCCCGAGGTGTAGAGCATGAAGGCCGGCTCGTCCAGGCCCAGGTCGTCGCGCGGCGGCGCACCGGCCGTGGCGGTCAGGTCGCTCAGGCGCAGCGCGCCGGCCGGCAGCGGCCCGGTCCCCGCCACGAGCAGCCGGACCGGCGGGCCACCGGCAGTCACCCGGAGAACCTGGGAGAGCCGCCGCTCGTCGGTGACCAGCACGCTCGGGGCGCAGTCGGCGAGCAGGGCGGTCAGCTCGGCATCCGTGCAGTGTGGACTCAGCGGAACACCGATCGCCGCGGCCCGCACCGCAGCCAGGACGGCCTCCACCAGGTCCACGCCGGTGCCGAGGCAGAACGCCACCCGGTCGCCGCGCCCGGCGCCCAGGCCGGCCGCGAGCCGGGCGGTCCGCTCCTCCAGGGCGCCCCAGGTCACCCGGCGGTGGTCGTCGGCGAACGCCAGTCGACCGCCGCGCCGCCGGGCGTTGTCCTGCAACAGCTGCGGAATCGGCCGGATCGCATCCTGCTGCACCATCGGAGTGAGTTCGCCCCTCGATCACACGCTTTGAGTGGTCCTATGTGGCCACGATCCTGGCACAGTGCTGCCAGTGCGATCGATTCATGACCACCAGGGAACGGCTGCTCACCCAGCGTGGGATCGAGGGGTCTTCGCGGTTAGACGGCCGTGCGGGACCACTGCTGGTTGGTGCCGGTGTTGCACGGATACTGCTTGAGGATCGCACCGTCCGCGGTCGATGCCGCCGGCACGTCGACGCACTTGCTGCTGTGTCGTGCCCGGAGCTGGAAGTAGCTGCCGTTGGCGACCATCTGGAACTGCTGGTTGGTGCCGGTGCCACAGGTGTACTGGACGAGCTCGGCACCGTCGGCGGTTGACGCGCTCACCACATCGAGGCATTTTCCGCTGTGCCGGCTGACGATGCGCCAGTAGCCGCTGCCGGCGTCCTCGAACTGCCACTGCTGCCACGCGCTGCCGCCGTAGGTGTACTGGCCGACGCGCGCACCGTTGTCGGTGTTGGGCGACTGGACGTCCATGGCCTTGCCGCTGTGGCGCACGTTGATCCGGTAGACCGTTCCGGTCGCGCCGATGGTGTCACCCCAGGCGTACCGGATCCGGTCGGCGCCGGACGTGTTGCGGACGGTCAAGTTGAGATCGGTGCCGCTGCCGCTCAGCGCGAACATCGAGTAATAGTCGTAGCCGAGGCTTTCGGTCGGCTTGCCACCGAGGGCGGGCCAGTACGTGCCGCCCATCTGGTTGTCACGCATGACCTGGGCCATGGCGCGAATGTGGCGCACGAAGTTGTCGGCGCTGCCCGCGTCGCCGTAGTTGAGGCCGGTGGACATCGGCGCGCCGAACTCGGTCGCGACCGCACGGGAGGCACAGTTGCCCAGGCGCGTCTGAATGTGGCTGCGGAAGGCCTCGTAGGTCATCGCGCTGTAGAAGAAGGCGTAGTGGTGGAAGGACAGCAGGGTCGAGTTGAAGCGACTGTCGTTGCAGACGTCCCGCAGGTCCTGGCTGTAGCCGGTGCCGCCGATGAGCACCCGGCCGGGCACCGCCGAGGTGTGATAACTGAGCCAGTTCGCCGCGACGTTGCGCCAGTCCGCCGATGCGTAGCCGTGCGGCTCGTTCATCGGCTCGAAGTAGACGTTGCCGTTCGAGCCGTAGGTGTTGGTCACGCTCGACCACATCGTGTTCCACGCGGCGATGTTCGTGATCCTGCCGCCGGAGGCGGCGCCGTCCTCCCAGTAGGCGAGGATGACCTTGAATCCCCGGTCGGTGGCGGCGTCGATGGCGCCGCGGTAGGCGTTCCACCAGGTCGTGTTGGCCACGGTGTGGGTGTTGATAGGCAGCCGGACGGTGTTGACCCCCATGGTGGAGGCCATGTCGTCGTAGATGGCGTTGGCCTTGGCCCGCACTGTCGCGTTGCTGTCGGATTGGCTCAGGCCCTGCACGACGAGCGTGCCGGTGCTGAAGTT